>CALGLM010000305.1 GCA_937930275.1 uncultured Ignavibacteria bacterium | reverse complement strand
ACCACCGAGATCTACACTCTTTCCCTACACGACGCTCTTCCGATCTTGTGTTTTATGCTTATGTTGGATTAACGGTAGTCGGCATTATTGTTGTCGCATTTATTATGTCTAAAAAATCTATTGAAAAAGCACTTGATGAAATAAAAAAATCAGAAGGAAAAGAATCAGATAATTATGTATCGGAAGAAGATGATGATTTAAGTAACATGAGTTTTAAGGAAAAGAGTAAATATTATTTCAAAAATTTTCCACTAAGAGATTTAAGATTTTTATTTTTTATTTTTATCTTAATACCGGTTCAAACTTTATTTGCACATAATTGGCTAACTTTGCCACAATATACAGCACGTGCATTTGACGGCTTTGTAAGTGAAAACTTTGAATTTTTTGTTAACCTAAATCCTATTTTAATATTTATTTTGACGCCGATGGTAGCCGCACTAACATCAAAGAAAAATACTTATACAATGATGATATTAGGAACATTTGTAATGGCTTTTCCGACATTTATATTGGCATTAGGTCCCACTTTAACCAATTTGATGCTTTATTTAGTATTAATGACGATTGGTGAAGCCATGTGGCAACCGAGATTTTTACAATGGGTTGCAGAAATAGCTCCTAAAAACATGACAGGAATTTACATGGGAATAGGTCAATTCCCTTGGTTTTTAACTAAAATTATTACTTCTTTATACTCGGGTTGGTTTTTAATTCAATACTGTCCGGAAAATGCAGCTCCTTCTACAATGAATACACAAATGATGTGGCTTATTTACGGATTTATTGCAATTATTAGTCCATTTGGGTTATTACTTGCAAGGAAATGGATGGTAAAAGGTTTTAAAACTAAACATGTATAAATGTTATGTTAAGGAGGGTTTTTTTTGAGTATTATTAAAATAAATTGTTGCTTATTTATAAATTGATAGTTATTTTATACTAATAATTAAATATTTTACAATATATAGTTCATCAATTAGGTATAGGGTATTTATGTTAAATTTTAACGTTATGCTTGTTAGATTTTTTATCAATGAGTTAAAAGAACAATATCAGGTTACGTTCGGAAAACTTGAACCTGAATTTGAAAATATTTTAATGTGGGCAGGTAACAGTATTTTGGAAATAATATCAGGTACAGATGCCTTATACCATAATTTAGAACATACTATGCTGGTAACATTTGCCGGGCAAGAAATAATAAGAGGGAAACAATTAAAAGAAGGGGGAATTTCTCCTCAAGAATGGCTAAATTTTATTATAGCTTTGCTTACCCATGATATTGGTTATGTTAGAGGTATTTTAAAAAACGATAAAAACGGAAAATTTGATACCGGTGTTAATGATGTTTTAATTACGTTAGAAAAAGGGAGCACTGATGCTGCTTTAACACCATATCATGTAGATAGAAGTATTCAATTTGTGTATGAAAGATTTGAAAAGGTTAAATTTTTAGATGTTGATGTTATTACTTCATACATCGAAATGACACGATTTCCGATTCCGAACGATAATAATCATAAAGACACTAAAACACTAAGAGGGTTGACACGGGCAGCCGATTTAATAGGTCAATTAGGCGATCCTGATTATTTAAAGAAAGCACCGGCGCTATTTTATGAGATGCAGGAAATAAAAAGCAATACTAAAGTATCGTATCTAAATCCTTATGATCTAAAATTAGGTTATGCAAAGTTTTACTGGGAAACAGTAAGCCCGTTCATTCAAGATGCTTTATGTTATTTAAGGATGACACCTGAAGGAAAAATGTGGATTGCTCAGTTACATGCTCATGTATTTGATGCAGAACATCAAAGAATTTAAATTTACATGGGTTCAATAATTACGGCAGTACCATTGGCAGAAACCATTAACATAGTGCCGCCTTGTCCTATTGTTTCGTAATCAAGATCAACAGAAATTACAGCATTGCCGCCTAATTTTTTTGCTTCATCAGACATTTCACGCATTGCAATTTCTCGAGCTTTTCTTAATTCTTTTTCATAAGAAGCCGATCTTCCGCCTACAATGTCTCTTATTCCTGCAAAAATATCACTAAAAATATTTGCTCCTAATATTGCTTCGCCTGAAACGATTCCCAAATATTTTGTTATTTTCATCCCTTCGATATTATGGGTAGTTGTTAATATCATAATTACTCCTTTTTTAATACTTATGAAGAATTTAAATTTTAATATAAAAATATTTTACTTAATTATGCAAAAAATATTTTGTTTAATGGCAAATTATTTTTAATTTTGTACAAATTTCTATTTGATTTATTGTTATAGAATTTGATTCCAATAATGTTAAACAAACTGACCGAATGATTTATGAGACCCACTTACGCAGAAATTAACCTAAAAAACCTACTTTTTAATTATTCACAGATTAGAAAAAAAACAAAAACAAAAATTATTGCAGTTGTAAAAGCTGATTCATACGGACACGGAATGATTGAATGTGTGAAAGCATTAAAATCGCATCAGACACCTCCCGAGTATTATGCGGTTGCCTTATATGAAGAAGCAATTGAATTGAGAAAGAGTAATGTTACCGATAGACCTATTTTATGTTTTGCACCAATAGATCTTGATGAAATTGAGAATTACATAAAAAACGATATTATTGCTACTATAAGTGATATAACACAACTAAAAGGATTACAAAAAGCAAATTTTGAGGGTGTTCTAAATATTCATTTAAAACTTGATACAGGGATGGGCAGAGTAGGAGTTAAACCAAATGATTTGGGTTTATTCATTACATTATTAGCAAAGGTTAAGAATGTAAGTATCAAAGGAATTTATACGCACTTTGCAACTTCAGACGAAAAGGATAAAACATTTGCCAATTATCAATTAACAAACTTTAAAAATATGGTAAGTGAACTTAAAAAAAGCGGTATTAATCCCGAAGTAATTCATGCAGCTAACAGCGGAGCAATTCTTGACATGCCTGAAGCATATTTTGATGCAGTTAGACCCGGAATAGCTTTGTACGGGTATTATCCTTCAAATGAAACAAGCGAATCGATTAAATTAAAACCGGTTATGTCGTTAATTAGCAAAATTACTACTATTAAAAAAATTCGCAAGGGGGAATCTGTTAGTTACGGAAGATTATTTTTTGCCGAAGAAGATACCACTGTTGCAACCGTTCCGATTGGATACGCTGACGGTTACAATAGAAATTTAACTAATAAAGCTATCGGCTTTATAGGCGGAAAAAAAGTTAATCAAGTGGGAAGGGTTACGATGGATAGAATACTGTTTGAAATTAAAAATAAAAACGTTAAATTAGGCAATAAAATAATACTAATGGGAAATAGTAGTTCAATGAAATTTGATGCTGATGACTGGTCGAAAATTCTTAATACTATTCCTTATGAAGTGACGTGCAATATTAGCAAAAGAGTACCAAGAGTATATAAAAAATAATGGATTTTACAAAACTATATTATCAAAAACTAATTTCAGATTCTTCTACTTATTTAAAATTAACTCCGGATAAAATAGCAAGCGTACAAATATTAAAGGAGTTTCTTTTAGCAGTAGATAATTATGAATACGCTATAAATGAGATGAAAAAAGTCACGGAAGTATCAAAAATGGCTATTCATTTATCTGATATATTTCATTATTGCAACTATCCCGCAATAAATTTTTTAGAATTAAGCAACAAATATAAAGAACAATTACAAATTATAATAAAAGACATAGAAAATTTGCAATTAAGCACCGATGCAATAAAATTAAAAGGGATTTTAGATAGTATTACCAGTACAATAAAAAAATTAGAGCCTAATAAACAACCTAAAAAGGAGGAAGTTACATCAAATACGGCAAATGAACTTGAAGAGAATAAAAAACTAAAGGAAGAATTTATTTTATCTGATGATGACGAAGAAGAAAATAGTTATGAGTTTTATGTTAAAACCGTACTATCGCCAATTAGGGAGTTAGACGGATTTTTACAACGTTTAGAGTTTTATGAGACTCCTTATGACGAAATGGATAAATACCAACAAACTATAGAAAAAAATGCTCTTCATTCTCAAAAATATGGTTTTGAACTTATAGCAAATATGCATTTTTATTTTTCCGGTGCCCTTAAGCATATTATGGAGCACAGGTTAATTGTTGATAAAGATGTAATTGAAAAGATGAGAGCTTGTTTAATTGTAATTGCCGCATTGGTTAGGCAGAAAGATGTAGATATTACAAACTATTTAAATAAAGCCGATAAACTTGGCAAACTAATACAAAATATTAAAGGTTGAAATATGGAACTATATGTTTGTATAATGGCGGGGGGAGTAGGATCAAGATTTTGGCCCCGAAGTAAACAAAGAACACCAAAGCAATTATTAAAAATATTTAGCAATAATTCAATGATTTATGATACCGTAGAAAGGTTAAACGGTTTGGTAGATAATGAAAAAATTTATGTAGTTACAAATAAAGTTCAAAAAGATAAAATTGAGGAAGAATTACCTTTTATTCCTAAGGAAAATATTATTGCAGAACCTTATGGAAAAAATACTGCTGCTTGCATAGGGTTAGCATCCGTTATTATTGAAAAAAAGAGTAAAGATGCTGTTGTTCTTACTTTACCGGCAGACCATTTAATTAAAAACGGGGTTGAATTTAGACAAATTTTAATTGAAGCTGCCGAATTTGCATATAATAAAAAAGGACTGGTTACAATAGGAATTAATCCTACAAGGCCTGAAACAGGTTACGGTTATATACAAATAAATGAAGAGATTGTAGAAAAAAATATTCACAAAGTGCTTACTTTTGCCGAAAAACCAAATCTTGCCACTGCCGAAAGATTTTTAGAATCCGGGGATTTTATGTGGAATAGCGGAATGTTTATTTGGAGAGTGGATACTATTCTTAAAGAATTTAAAATGTACATGGGAGAACTTTATACGGGATTACAAGAAATTGCATCTGTACTTGATACCGATGACTATGATACTGTTTTACCCCAAATTTACAGTAAATTAAAAAGTGTATCTATAGATTACGGAATAATGGAAAAATCAAATAATGTATATTTAATAAAAGCTAATTTTGATTGGAATGACGTAGGAAGCTGGGAAGCAGTATATGAATTATCAAATAAAGATAATTTTGGAAATGCAATTACCGGAGAAGCATATCTGGAGTCCACAGCCGGAAGTTTTATTTATAATCCTAAAAAGTTTACTGCCGTAATAGGACTTAAAGATGTTATTGTAATAGAAACAGACGATTCATTATTAATTTGTAATAGAAAAAATGCACAAGAAGTTAAAAATGTAGTTGATTATTTAAAAATGAGCAATAAAACTAATTTAATATAATGAAAAAACTAATAACAGAACTTGATATAATTAATTTTCTTAAAACCGGTTTCAAGGTTTTATTTGTAGATGAAAACACAATTTTAACTCCGTTAGCCAAAGATAAGATAAAAGAAAGTAATATTGAGTTAAGTTTTGGTAAAAAGGTTGAGAGTTTACCCCAAATAAGTGCTAAATTAAATTTTGTGGGTAATCTTAAATGTGCAATAGGTTCCGACCATACTGGTTTTGCTGCTAAGGAGATTGTTAAAAAATTTCTTATAACAAAAAACTACATAATTGAAGATGTGGGAACGTATTCTGATAAATCGTGTGATTATCCCGATTTTGCATTTGAAGTTGCCAAAAAAGTAGCTACAAACAAAGTAGATTTTGGAATTGTTTTGGATGCAACCGGAATTCCTTCTGCAATTACTGCAAATAAATTGCCCGGAATTAGGGCTGCAACTTGTTATAATGAGTTTTCGGCAAGGAGCAGTCGTGAACATAATAATGCAAACATTATAGTTCTTGGCGCAAAGATGCTTGGAGATGAACTGATAAAGAGTATTTTGGATGTTTGGCTTACTTCCTCTTTTTTGGGTGAAAGACATCAAAAAAGGCTTGATAAAATAAGCAAAATTGAAGAACACTTTTTAAACAAAACATTGTAATAGGATTAAAGTGAATCAGCATTTTGGCAAAATTACCGAAAATAGACAATTAACAAATTCAACTTTTATTCTTAGTTGCTCGGCAGAAAAACTTGCCAAAGTTATTAAACCGGGTCAATTTTGCAATGTAAAAGTTAATGATTCCTATTTGCCATTGTTAAGACGTCCTTTTAGTATTTGTGATGTTAAAGATGATGTTATTTCGTTTATGATTAACATTAAAGGAATTGGTACAGAAATTTTATCACAAAAAAGAATAGGGGATAATTTAGATATTTTAGGTCCTTTTGGCAATTCTTTCGGAATTAACGATGAATATGATACTGCAATAATTATTGCGGGAGGAATAGGCATTGCACCGTTTCCATTTTTTGTTAAAAATTTGAAAGGGAAAAGAATAAAAGCATATTTTGGATTTAGAAACAAAGACGAAATAATTGACATTGGGATTAAAAACGCATTAGTTTCTACAGATGACGGTTCGTACGGAATAAAAGGAACGGTATTAGATTTATTAAATAAAGATTTATTTAGCTTTGTGAATGAAAAGTTTAAAATATTTGCATGCGGACCAACGGCAATGCTTAAAGCTGTTCAAAATTTTTGCCTAAATAATAATATAAAAGGGGAGATTTCAACTGAAAGCGTAATGGCTTGCGGTTTTGGAATTTGCCAGGGATGTGTAATTGATACACATGATGAAGATAAATATAAACTTGTTTGTAAAGACGGACCAATATTTAATATTACGGAAGTAAAATTATGAGTGAAGTGGATTTATCTATTAAAATAGGTAACTTAAATTTTAAGAGCCCAGTTTTACTTGCTTCCGGTACAGTAGGTTATGGATATGAGATAGCAAATTTTGTGGATTTTGAAAAACTTGGGGGTATTGTAACTAAATCGGTTTCGCTAAAACCAAGAAAAGGAAATAGACCCCAAAGAATAGTTGAAACTACGGCAGGTATGTTAAATGCAATCGGACTGGCAAATGTAGGAATTGATGATTTTATTAATGATAAAATCCCTTTTTTAGAAACACTTAATACAAACGTAATTTGCAATGTTGCAGCCGGAACAGTTGATGAATATTGTGAATGCGTGAAAATATTGGATGAACAAAAAGTTATAAAAGCATTCGAGATAAATATATCATGTCCAAATGTTAAAGAAGGAGGATTAATATTTGGAAATGATATTAATTATGCATCTATAATTACTGATAGGGTTAGAAGTGTAACAAAGAAACCTATTATTCTTAAGCTTTCACCAAATACTGCGAATATTGCAGAATTTGCCAGAGCAGCAAAAGAAAACGGTGCTGATGCGGTTAGTGCAATAAATACTTTAGTCGGAGCTGCTTTTGATATTTATTCAAAAAAGCCTAAATTGACGAATATAACAGGGGGATTATCGGGTCCGGCAATTAAACCGGTTGCTATTGCAAAAGTTTTTGAAATTAGCAGAAAGGTTAATATCCCTATTATTGGTATCGGCGGAATTTGTGATTATAAAGATGTAGTTGAGTTTATGATTGCAGGTGCTACTGCTATACAGTTGGGCACGATAAATTTTGTAAATCCTTATGCCTCAAACGAAATATATGATAACTTAATTAAGTTTTGTAACAACCAATCAATAAATAAAATTTCTTCTTTAACTGCCTCATACATTATTTAATGGATATTGAAACAATATTAGGGAAAATATACTCCCTACACCAATTCGACATTAAATTGGGATTAGAAAAAATAACAAATTTGTTAAACTTTTTAGGAAATCCGCAAAAAAAGTTTAAGACAATCCATATTGCCGGTTCAAACGGAAAAGGGAGCGTTTCGTCATATATATCAAGCATTTTGTATGAAGCCGGATATAAAGTAGGCTTATATACTTCTCCCCATTTAATCAAGTTTAATGAACGAATAAGAATAAACGGAATAGAGATAGATAATGAATACATTATTAAATTTATTTCCGAAATTGACGAATATATAAAAATTAATAAACCCACTTTTTTTGAAATTACTACTGCATTAGCATTTAAGTATTTTGCTGATAATAATATTGAAATTGGAGTAATAGAAACAGGTTTAGGCGGAAGACTTGATGCTACAAATGTATTAAATCCATTGGCTACGGTTATTACTACAATCAGTTTGGAACATACCAACATACTGGGAGATAGTCTAAAACAAATTGCTTATGAAAAGGGGGGAATAATTAAAAATGATACTAAATGTTTTTTAGGGTTATTAGAACAAGAAGCTGAAGAAGAGTTATTAAAAATTTGTGATGAAAAACATAGTTATCCTTTTTTACTAAAAAATAGTATTGCTTTTTATCAAAATATTTGTAATATTAACACAAAGAATTTTAATTTTCATATTTATAACCCGGTTTTAAAAGGAATCCATCAGTATTATAATTTATCCTTGGCAATTTTAACTGTTGTCGAAACTTTAGGAATTACCGGAAGCAGTGTTTTGCACAAAGGAATTATCAATGTTCTTAAAAATAGTCGGTTACAGGGTCGATACGAAACAATAAACTTTAGCCCGCAAATTATTTTGGAAGCAGCTCACAATACCGAAAGTATTAACGCATTTGTTAATACATTTGAAAAAGAAAAAATAAATTTCAAAAAAAAATCGGTGATTTTTGGTGTTATGAAAGATAAAAATATTACCGAAATGCTAATTAAACTAAAGCCTCTTTTCAATTCGTTTTATTTTGTTAATGTAGCTTACGAAAGAGCCGAAAAAGCTGAAAATTTAATGGAAATAGCAAAAAAAGTGGGAATTAACGGAGAAATTTTAGATAATCCTATTAATTTTATATCCGAATACAAAAATAATACACAAGTCAAGGATAATTGTTTAGTAATATTAGGCAGTATATACTTACTTGGTGAAATAAAAAATCAATTAATAAATAAAAATATAATTAACAATACAAAATTTAATTAATAACAAAATAAGTAAAGGTTCAGTATGATTCAAATGGATATTTCCGAACTCCAATCAAAAAAAATTGTGGATTTGTACAAAATAGCTAAAGATGTCGGAATAGGCGGTTATAGTGAGTATCGTAAACAAGAATTGATATTCAAAATATTAGAAGCTCAATCACAAAAAGACGGAATGACTTTTTCTAAAGGCGTTCTTGAAGTATTGGGGGACGGATACGGATTTTTACGTTCGTCTGATTATAATTATTTACCATCTCCGGATGATATATATGTATCACCTTCTCAAATTAAAAGATTTGGTTTAAGAACGGGTGATTATATAAGAGGACAGGTGCGCTCTCCGAAAGACGGAGAAAGATTTTTTGCGTTATTGCGTGTTGAATCGGTTAACGGTAAAAATCCGGAAGAGATTAAAGAAAGAACCTTGTTTGATAATTTAACTCCTCTTTATCCTACCAAAAGAATAAAATTAGAAAGTGTTCCGGGCGAGTATTCAATGCGTGTTATGGATTTACTTTCACCTATAGGAAAGGGACAACGTGGTTTGATTGTATCACCACCTAAAAGCGGTAAAACAATACTTTTACAAAAGATAGCAAACTCAATAACACGTAACCACCCGGAAATTAAGTTGATTATGCTATTAATTGACGAACGACCTGAAGAAGTTACTGATATGCAGCGTTCAGTTCAGGCAGAAGTTATTAGTTCTACTTTTGACGAACCTGCTGAAAGACACGTTCAAGTAGCAAATATGGTGATTGAAAAGGCAAAAAGAATGGTAGAAGCAGGAGATGATGTTGTGATACTATTAGACAGTATTACTCGTTTAGCACGTGCCCATAATACAGTAATTCCGCATAGCGGAAGAATTCTTTCCGGCGGTGTTGATTCCAATGCACTTCACAAACCAAAAAGATTTTTTGGCTCGGCACGTAACATTGAAGAAGGGGGAAGTTTAACTATTATTGCAACTGCTCTAATTGATACCGGTAGCCGTATGGACGAAGTTATTTTTGAAGAATTTAAAGGTACTGGTAACATGGAAGTGGTTCTTGACCGTGATTTAGCTGATAGAAGAGTATTTCCTGCAATAGATGTAAATAGATCCGGAACCAGAAAAGAAGAATTATTATTAAAAGAAGAAGAACTAAATAAAATATGGATTTTAAGAAAAATTCTAAGCGATTTTGATCCGATAGAAGCTATGGAATTTTTATTAGATAAAATGAGAGGAACAAAAAATAATAAAGAGTTTTTAAACAGTATGAATAACTAAAAAGTTATTAAAGTGAAAAAACTTACATACTTATTATTTCTATTTATTTCTTTTGTAATAACCGCTCAAGAAAAGACGGAGTATTTTGCAAAAATTAGTTTTGAAAACCATATAATAAAGAATAATGAACAGAACATATGTTTTATTTCATTTTCTTTACCGTATAATCAGTTAGTTTTTGTTAAAGAAGATTCACATTTTTTGAGCGGTTTTAGCGTCTCGTTCGAGATATTTGACGATAACGGATTTGTAAAAAGAGAATACGGAGACTTTAAAGTTACAACCGAAAATTACGAAAGTACAAACTCTGATTCTTTTTACGGAACCGGTTATACAAAAATAATCCTTCAGAACAAAAAGTATTCAATAAAACCATTCCTTTCCTTAAACAACACTAATTTAACCTTACCTTGCAATCCGATTAACTTAGATTTGTCTAATAAACTTGATTCATTATTGTTTATGCCAATAGCTATTACCAAAGTTAAAGGTGGTTTAGCTCTATTAAATGAAGGGAATAAAATTAAATATGAAGAGGATAATTCATCATTATTGTTTTTATTTTACAATAGACCAGAAAGTGTAGATATAAAAATTTCGCAAAAAAATTTAATAGTTTATAGTGAAACTATTAAACCTCAGTTAGCTGGTGCAATTAAATATCAATTTGAAGATAACTCGATTAATTTAAGCACTGATACGTCTTTTTCAAACTATTCGTTGTTTTTATTAAATAATGTAAATAGATTTATTGACGAAGGAGATTTTAAGGCGGAAATAAATATTAACGGAAATAGCTTAAACTATTTATTAAAATCTGAATGGATAACAAAACCAAAAAGTTTAAACTATCCCGAGATAGTTATTGCAGCATTGGGTGTAATTTTACCTCAAGATACGATTTATAAGCTTAATAGAATAAAAGATGAAGATTTTTATTCAAAAGCTAAAGAGCTTTTTTTTAACAAATTTCCTTCCAAAAGTAAATTTAATAAGCAATTTAATGAATTTTTTACACGTGTAGATTATGCCGAAATCAACTACCGTTCATTAAAAGCTAAGTTAGGCGTTGAAAGTGATAGAGGTATTATTTACATAAAGTACGGTGCTCCCGATTCTATAAATAGAGATTACAGAGCAAGAGACGATATAAGTGAAATATGGAATTATAAAGGCTTAAATAAAACATTTATATTTACCGATAAAACCGGAACCGGTGATTACGTTTTGGTGAGATAGATATGGAATATATTACTGTTTCTTGCGGGGATACAAACGGAATTGGTCCGGAAATTGCAATTAAATTACTGGAAAAAAAATTTAACCACAAAATTATTTTATCAATTCCCGAAAACATTTTTTATTTTTATATAAAAAATATTAATTCAAAAAGAAATTACTTCTTGATTAAGGGTGCATTTAACGAAGAAGCTAAAAGGCATAATTTAGTAGTAAATTTATTAGATAATGTTACTTTTGAACCGGGTAAACCAACTAAAGAATCCGGAAAAGCAAGCATTGAGTCAATTAACGAATCTTTAAAGTTAATTGATTTAGGAATTGCCTCCGGAATTGTAACAGCTCCTATTTCAAAATATGCAATAAAACTTGCCGGCAATAGTTTTCCGGGGCATACTGAACTAATTGCTGATAGATATGGTATTAATATACCCGTCATGACTTTTATTGCTCCAAAATTTCATGTCGCTTTAGTTACAATTCACGAACCGATAAAAAACGTGTCTAACTTAATCACAAAAGATAAGTTGTTAAATATTGTTGATATATTGAAGCAATTTTTAATAAATGATTTAAGAATTAAATCTCCACGTATCGCAGTACTTGGTTTAAATCCTCATGCGGGTGAAAACGGAGCGATAGGGGATGAAGAAATTAATATTATTAATAAAGTAGTTGAAGGTGATTCTTCGTTATTTGGTCCTTTTGTACCTGATGCTTATTTTGGAGATAAAAAATTTAAAAATTTTGACATCACATTAGGTATGTACCATGATCAAGTATTGATCCCATTTAAATATATTGCATTTGATAAAGGGGTTAATTACACAGCCGGATTACCGATTGTACGAACTTCTCCTGATCACGGGACTGCATATGATATTGCCGGTAAAATGTTAGCTAATGCAAACAGCATGATCTATGCCTTTAATGTGGCTTTAAGAATAATTAAAAACAGACGAAATGTTAGTAAATAACTATAAAATAGTTGCATCAATATATAATCATTTAATGAATGATATTGAATATGACTTGTGGGCGGAGTATATATATGATATTTATAAAAGCAATGTTAAAAAGGACGGATTTGTTTTAGAACTTGCTGCAGGTTGCGGAAATATAGCGGCTAAATTAACTAATAAATTTAGTGAATTTATTATAACTGATAAATCGGATGCTATGCTGAAGTTATCGGAAGCTACCATACCCAAAATTTGCTGTGATATGAAAGACCTTCCTTTTAAAAATAAATTCAAGTTTATATATTCAACTTTTGATAGTGTTAATTATATTTTAGATTTTCCTTCATTAAAAAAATTTTTTTCACAAATTGAAAATATGTTAGTTAAAGGTGGATGTTTTACTTTTGATGTTGCATTAGAAAATAATAGTTTTATAGTTGAAAAAGAATTGAATAGAGAAGGAGTATATAACGGATATTTTTACTCACAAACCAACAAATATAACAGAAAGAAAAGAATACATGAAAATACTTTTTATATAATGGGACCAGACGGCAAGCATTATGAAGAAATTCATTTGCAAAAAATTTACAAGTTTGAAGATTATTTTAAAGCTTTAGAAAATTCCAAGTTATATATAAAAGATTGTTTTAACTCTTTTTCATTTGATGATGCAAATCCGGAAAATGAAAGAATACAGTTTGTTTTAATTAAGAGGTAAAATGTTACTTAGCATAAAAAATGTATCATTTAAGTACGAAAATCAACCGATATTAAATAATGTTTCATTAACGCTAAATTCTTCCGATTTCACTTTTTTAATCGGAAAAAGCGGTAGCGGAAAAACTACTTTGTTAAAACTGATTTATATGGATAAATTTCCCTCTGAAGGAGAAGTTGAAATAATTAATTACAAATCATCATCAATAAAACCAAAAGAGATTCCGTATTTACGTAGGAAAATTGGCGTAATATTTCAAGATTTTAAACTTTTAGACGATAGGACAGTTTACGAAAATTTGGAATTAGTATTAAGAGTAACCGAAACTCCGGTAACTTCAATACGCAAAAAAATTATAAATTCATTGACCGATGTCGGTTTAAGTCATAAACAAACAAACTATCCGGGTGAATTAAGCGGAGGAGAAAAACAGCGAATAGCAATAGCAAGGGCGATAATTAACGAACCTCTATTAATATTAGCCGATGAGCCGACAGGGAACCTTGACCCTGAAACAGGAGAAGAAATTATCAATATTTTGAAAAAAATAAACAGTCGCGGTACGGCTGTATTATGTGCTACTCATAATTATGATTTGGTTAAAAAAGTTGATTCCAAAATAATAAAACTAAGTAACGGTACCGCAACCCAAGTAGTATTAAAATCTAAAAACTAATTTATTCCTAATTCTTCAAATATTCTTGAAGATACTTCTTTTATCGATTTTGTACCGTCAATAATTATAACTTTTACTTTCTCTTTATAGTAATCTATAACCGGAGCAGTTGTGTTATGGAATAATTCAACTCTGCGTGTAATAACTTCTACATCATCATCTTTGCGTTGAATTAAAGTATCAACCGACCCGCATTTAGGACAAGTATTACCGTTAACAATTTCTTTTAAGCTTACAATACTTTTGCAATTAGTACAAAGCCTTCTTTGAGAAAGTCTATTAATAATAATTTCATCTTCGGCATCTAAGAATAAGATAACATAGTTTTTAATTTTAGTTTTTTCTAAAATCGGTTGTAATAATTTAGCTTGCTCCAAAGTTCTTGGAAATCCGTCTAAAATGAACCCTTTACGAGCCTTAGAATCACTTAAAACTTCATCAACAATGCCTGCAACAATATCATCAGGAACGAGTTCGCCGTTTTCAACCAATTCTTTAGCTTTTAGGCCCATATTAGTTCCTTTACTTATCGCATCTCGTAAAATATCACCTGTTGAAATATGCGGGATATTTAACTGTGTAGAAAGTATTTTTGCCTGAGTCCCTTTTCCGACACCAGGAGCACCAAAAATAATGATTTCCATTTTTCACCTATTTATTTGTCTTTTTTTTATAAAATATTCTGCAAGTAGTTCTTCTGATTGGTCGGAAAAAATACCGGAGAAAACATTAATTTTATGATTTAATTTATTGAGTTCCGGAATATTAAATACCGAGCCACATGCACCAAACTTTGGTTGAAATGCACCGAAATATAGGTTTCTTAAACGAGAGTTAATTATTGCACCGGTACACATAACGCAAGGTTCTAATGTTACATATAAATCGCAGTCGTATAAATATTTATCCTTAATAGTTTTACAGGCTTCGTTTATTGCTACTAATTCCGCATGATATAAAGGATTGTTTTTTTGTTCAACCATATTACGACCTATTCCTATAATATTATTTCCCCTAACAACAACTGCTCCTATAGGAATTTCATCCTCAGAAAATGCTAATTTTGCTTGATCTAAGGCTACACTCATAAAATCGTAAATATGCTTATTAAATACTTTCTGCATAATTTCAGTTGCACACCCGCAGGGATTCGAACCCCGAACCGTCTGATCCGAAGTCAGATGCTCTATCCATTGAGCTACGGGTGCAAAAAATGTTTACCAAAAATATAAAAAAATTATGTCAATTACTAATTAAAATATTGTCTATACATTATTATTTTGTAAATTTTATTGATAAATTTTTAATATTATGAACTATTTTTGTTTCTAATTTGTAACTTAAGTAATAACTAACTATGGAGAATGTATGTCAAATAATTTTGAAATTATAATACGTGTTGGAATATCGACTGAAAGTATTTCTAAAGCAGTTGAATCTGCAGTTGAAGAAGCGAATAAAGAAAAGAAAGTTTCATGGTTTGAAGTTACAGAACAAAGAGGTAGGTTAAATAGTGAAGGTAAATTAGAATTTCAAGTAACAGTAAAAATCGGAAGAAAATTAAATTAAAGGAGTTAATATGTCAGTAAAAATCGGAGATTTGGCACCCAATTTTACTTTAAAAAGCCATCTTTTAGAAGATATAAGCTTAAATGATTATAAAGGTAAAAAAAATGTTGTTTTATTATTTTTCCCTTTTGTTAATACTTCAGTTTGCGAAAAAGAATTGTGCAGTACAAGAGACGGTTTATCGCAGTATGAATCTTTAGATGCTCAAGTATTAGCAATAAGTGTAGATAGTCCTTTTGCTCAAAAACTTTGGGCTGATAAATTTAAATTTGATTTTCCTTTATTAAGTGATTTTAATAAAACAACCGTAAATGCATACGGTGCTGTTCACGATGTTTTTGTTCCCGGTAAATTTGATTATTTAGGAGTAGCCAAAAGGTCAGCTTTTGTAATTGATAAAGAGGGAGTTATTAAATATGTCGAGATTTTAGATGACCCGGGTAAAGAACCAAGTTACGAAAATATTCAAGAAGTTTTGAAAAAATTAAATTAAAAGAGGAAAAATGTTAACCATTGGAATGAAAGCTCCGGAATTTTCAGTTGTTGATCATGACGGAAGAGAAATAAAATTATCTGATTATAAAGGTAAAAAAGTTGTTCTTTATTTTTATCCGAAAGATAATACATCCGGGTGTACAAAAGAAGCATGTGATTTTAGGGATTCTATCAGTTTATTTGAAAAGAATAATACGGTAGTTTTAGGTGTTAGCGTTGATTCCGTTTCTTCCCATCAAAAATTTATTAGCAAATATGAATTACCGTTTACATTATTAAGCGATGTTGATAAAACTGTAGTACAACAATACGGTGTCTGGAAAGAAAAAAATATGTGCGGAAAAAAATACATGGGAATTGAGAGAAGTACTTTTTTGATTGATGAAAAAGGAGTTATTACTCAAGTCTTTAATAAAGTAAAAGTTCCCGGACATGTTAGCGAATTATTAAAACTTGTAGAGGCTTAATGTTGTATGTAACAAGACGAGAAGTTTTTTCGGCTGCTCATCGTTTATTTAATCCGAATTTTTCTGATGAAGAAAATGATAAAATTTACGATAAGTGCAATAATACTTTTGGTCACGGTCATAATTATATTTTAGAAGTAACTGTTTGCGGGGAAATTAACCCCGCAACAGGTTATGTTATTGATTTAAAAAAACTTAAACAAATAATTAAAGAAAATATTATTTCTTTTGTTGACCACAAGCATCTAAATTATGAAGTTGAGTTTTTAAAAGGGATAATTCCCACTTCTGAAAATTTGACCATTAAAATTTGGAATATACTTTCCAAAAAAATTGACGAAGGAAAATTGTACTCGATAAAAATTTACGAAACCGAGAACAATTATTTTGAATATAGAGGTGAATGATGCTTGACTTAGGAAAAATGGAAAACAGTGTTCTTACTATCTTAAACGAAATTGGAGAAGACACAAATAGGGAAGGACTTATACGTACGCCGCATAGGGTAGCAAAAGCTTATGAATACTTAACATCGGGTTATAGAGTTGATATTGATAAACTTATTAACGGTGCCGTATTTGAAGAAAAATATGATGAAATGGTTATAGTTAAAGATATTGATTTTTACAGTATGTGCGAACATCATATGCTCCCTTTTTATGGTAAGATACATGTAGCTTACATCCCAAACGGAAAAATTATCGGTTTAAGTAAAATACCAAGAATTGTTGATGCTTAATCAAGAAGGGTGCAAGTTCAAGAAAGGTTAACACAACAAGTTGCAGAAACTTTAGATAAATACTTACAACCGAGAGGTGTAGCGGTAGTTGCCGAAGGATACCATATGTGTATGATGATGCGGGGAGTTGAAAAACAAAATTCTATAACATCAACAAGTGCTATGCTCGGAATTTTTAAGGATGCAGCTAAAACACGAATGGAATTTTTAAATTTAGTACAATTTAAAAAAATATAATATGGAAAAATTAGTTTGGGTTACAGGCGGAAGTTCAGGTATAGGTAATGCTATATCCCGTCTATTTATTGAAAAAGGCAAAACTGTTTTAGTTACAGCAAGAAGTTTAGACAAGCTGGAAAAATTAAGACAAGAGTTTGAAAACGAGCATGTTTTTATTGAGCAATGTGATATTAGGGATTATAATAGTTTAAAAACAATATATAATAGTTATAAAAGTAGTTATATATTTGATACTTTAATTAACAATGCGGGGGTTACATCATTTAAACCATTTAAAAATAATGATATTGAAGAAATAGATTCAATAGTTAAAACCAATTTGCTTGGAGCTATATATGCTACACAAATTGTGCTGCCCGATTTTATTTCTAATAATAAAGGAAAAATAATTAACGTTTTATCTGTAGCTGCAATCAAGACGTTTACTAATAGTAGCATTTATGCTGCAAGTAAAGCCGGTTTATTAGCTTTTTCAAATGTTCTTAGAGAAGAAATACGAAAATATAATATATCTGTTACTAATATTTTGCCCGGAGCTACAGCAACACCTATTTGGAGTGAAGATAATTTAGCCAAATTTTCTGAAAGGATGATGAATCCTGAAGATGTTGCAGAGCTTATTTATAATTTATATATTAATGAAAGTACCGTAATCCCCGAAGAAATTACGATACGTCCGATATTAGGTGATTTATAATAAAAATAATTACTGATTAATTCTTTTTCTAAGTTTTTGCCAAGAATGTGTAGTTAAAAAGCTTTCATCAAAATATTTTGTAATCTCAATTAGTCTATTGTAGGGCAAAGAAAAGGTTAAAATATTCTCTTGAACATACGGTCTTGCTGAAACATCAAATAAACCTAAAACTCCTCTCGGTTTTTCTTTATTACACTCGGCAAGAGGATATTGGATTATTGAAGAACAACCTGAACCAAACGGACTAATAGTTCCTTCATCAAAATTTCTATCAAAGCCAGAAATAGTAAATAATCCGGAAAGGACATCCGGATTTGCATAAAAAATAACAACTTCGGGGTTATCCTTAACTGTTAAATTATCCCATCTTTTAAAGATGATATATTCTTTATCAGTTTGTGCAAATGGTGCTTTTTGCAAAAATTGCTTGACTAATTCAGGTGATTGTAAATATTTTTCACCTTCCATATCTTCTGTGCCACAAGAAAGAAAATACTCAAAATTTGGTCTAAGGTTATTCTGAAATCCCGAATATCTTTTACCCCCCATACATCCTAAACTGTCTTTTGAGAAGGCGATTGATTTACCGTTCCTAATTTTTATTAAATCACTAACTATACAACCCCATTTATCACTTTTCGGTGCTATCAAACAATCATTTGGAGTATCACTATAATAAAAAATAATCGGAAGTTCAACTTGTCCAAAATATTTACGCCATAACTCGATAAAATTATCCTTAAAATTAATATCCATTTTTTTTACCTATTAAAAAATAAAACACAATGTTAATATAAAATATAGGAAATTATAATAAAAGGAATTATTTATTCACCGAAAATAATAACTCCCCGTAGCTGATTTTATTACAGGGAGCTATCTTTTTTTCTATCTACATTCGTCTTCTTTCAAATGGGGGTCTTCTTTCTTGTCTATCAAAAAATGATTCTTTAAATATTTCCTTTTGTTTTTCATCTAAAATATTATATATTTTTACTTTCTCGGAAAATCTAAGTTCTTTTATCTGTTTTTCTATATCCGAAATTTTATTGACGAATTTTAGAGCATCTTCAAACTTTTCATCTTTTACCAATTTTTTAAGCTCCAGCTCTGTTTTCTTTATTTCATATTCAAAATCAATAATCTTAGACTGCAAGGATTCTCTAATGTTGCCTATCTCCTCCTTCTGTTTGTCTGTTAGCTGAAGTTTTTCATGCAAATTAAATTCAGGATTTTGTTTATCAAAATCTTTTGGGCGATTGTTTGGTTGTCCGTATTGAATAACGGAAATAAATAAAAAAACAAATAATAACAACTTTTTGTTAAGCATTTTGTACCTCATTTTTGTTAAATTTCGTATGTTTGACTAAAAAATATCGTAATTGGTTTAAATCGGAAGTTATTAAACCAAACGGTAAGAATGTTTGTCTAACCTAATAAAATAGATAATTTGAACGAAGAAAAAGAATTAATAGAGAGAGCTAAAAAAGGTGAACATGCCGCATTTAATATGCTTGCAAAAAAGTATATTGAAAGGATTTATTGGCATGCTTTAAGAATGCTGGGAGAGCATAACGATGCTGATGAGGTAACTCAAGAAGTATTGATAGTTATTTATAATAAATTATCAACTTTTAACTTTGAATCAAATTTATATACTTGGATATACAAAATTACCAGTACAAGATGTCTAAATTTAATTAGAAAAAGAAATATTCAAAAATTTTTTTCTTTTGATTCTTTTGATGATTTGGGAGACGGCGGAAATTTTGAAGACAATTTAATAGAAGAATTGGAGAATAGAGAAAAAATTAAAAATATTGAAAAAGCTTTGCAAACATTACCTGCTAAACAAAGACAAGTATTTGTATTAAGACATTATGACGGTTTAAGTTATGAAGAGATAGCTGAAATTACCGGAAATAAAATAGGGACATTAAAAGCAAATTATTTTCATGCATTAAATAAAGTAATAGAGCGTGTTAAATGACAATTGATGAAAAAATATTAGAAAAATTAAATCTATCACTAACCGAGAATGAAATTAAGTCCAGTATTGAAGATTTAACAAAAAACGGTTATGATAAAAACGAGTTATTAAAAATTTATTACTCGTTACAAAAAATTAATTTAGGAACTCCTAATTTAAGCGAGCATTATAAAAATAGTTTGATACTTAATGTAAACGCAAAGATAAAGAGTAAGAAAGAAATTAGTAGATTAAATAGATATAGCTTTGCTTTATACACTTCATTAGCTATATTATTAGTCCTATTTATTTATAATAATTTTAGTTATGTGCAACACAACGAAAATTTGATTAAATTTAGTAAAAGCGATATAGAAATATTAACGCAAATTAACTCAAAAGATTTAGAAAAAACTTCTTTATATTCGGATTATATAATTCCCGATAAGGAGATGAAAAATAATATAAAAAGTGAAAAGTCGGAAGTTGCAGATGAAGAATTAGTTGCAATTGCAGAAACTAACACGCAAATAATTAGTGATAATTATATTCCCGGGGTAGATGATGCGTTGTTATATGAATGCGCAGACGAAGAAATGTTAAATAGTATTTTTAAAAATTTATAAAGGTGTAAAAATGAATAAACTTAAATTTTTATGTTTTTTAATCTTCTTTTTTTCGCTGTTAATACTAAACGCACAACCAAGGCGCGATGATAATCCTCCGCCTCCAATGCCGTTTGAAAAAATACAGCAATTTGAAAAAGCAAAGTTGATTGAATTATTAGATATGGATGAAAACACTGCAATAAAATTTTTTGCAAGAAGAAATGAATCCATGAATAGGTTTATGAAATTAGCTCAACAAAGAGATGATTTGATGGATGAAATTGAGGCAAAATTAAACAAAGAAAAAGGGGACGAAGTAGATAAATTTTATAAGCAAAGAATTGATAAATTGATGGAAATTGAGAACAAAATGTTAGATGAGAGGAAAAGTTTTATCAATTCTTTAGATGATATTTTATCCAAAGAGCAGATAATGAAGTTTGTAATCTTCGATTTTAGGCTAAAAAGAGAAATAAAAGACCGAATTAGAGAAAAAAAATAACAAAATTTAATTTTTTTTGAAACCATTACTTGTATAAATAGTATAAAATTTATTAAATTTGTTAAACTGATATTTTATCGGTAAATCAAAAAGTAGTAGCGGAAGTGGTGAAATTGGTATACACGCTATCTTGAGGGGGTAGTGCCCGGTTGGGCGTACGGGTTCGAGTCCCGTCTTCCGCACGATCATTTCACAGAATAAATTATGAGGTTAAGAATGAAGAAACTTATCTTAATATTAGTGTACTTATTACCAATATTTATATTTGCACAAAATGTTGACCTGAAAGATGATACTAAAAAGCTCTATAATGAAGGCTTAGAACTTAGAAAACAAGGTAATTTTAAAGGGTCTGTAGATAAGTTTAACGAAGCTCTTAAACTGGAAAATTCGTACATTATTCATTTTCAAAAAGGCGTTTCATTATTAAAAGAAAAAAATGCTGAAGACGCATTATCTTCTTTTGAAATTGCATTAAAATCAGAACCAAAATTTGATCAAGCTTTATTTTATGCCGGACAAGCTTGTTTCTCTTTAAAGCAGTTTGAAAAAGCAGTTGATTATTTTGTAAAGGCTAAAGAAAACACTAAAAATTTACAGGTTAAAAAAGCTGCTGAATCTAATATTGAAGCTGTTAACGAACAAAAGGTATTTCCTTTGTTACAAGCCGGACAAACCGCATTAGCCAATAAAAACTATAATGAAGCAATAAAAAACTTTCAAGAAGTAATTAAAGCTCAACCAAATAATGAATCTGCACTTTTAGGTTTGGCCGATGCTTATGGTGAAGCCGGAAAATATAATGAATCTGTTGAATATGCAGGTAAAGTTTTAACAGTTAGAAAAAATGTACCCGAAGGAGCAGTTTATTACACTTTAGGTGCTACTTACAAAAAGATGGGTAAAAACGATTTAGCCCTTCAAAACTTTAACAAATGTTTGTTAGATAAATCTGCAAAAAATAAAGGCTATAGAGATAGAGCCGAAATAGAGATGAAAGGTTTGAAATAATAGAAATAGATATGTTCTATTAAAAACCCGTTATCTTTGACGGGTTTTTTTATTTTAAATGCAGCTTTTATAAACTTTTATTATCACTGACTTATTGTTTATAAGATTAAACAAAAAATAAGCACATGATATAATTAAATTAATAAATTATTAAAAACACTTTTCTTTTAAGTAACATTTTATTTCTATCACTAAATAGTTAATTATTTTTTTTGCAATTATGAATTATAATATTAAAAATAAATAGTTGCTGTATAAAATTCATTTTTAAGAATAAGTTCTCAGTGAGTTTTATTAAGAATTCAACGTTTGTAATATCTTTGTTAAGAATTGGATGACAGTTATTTAAAATAAATGATTGGATAAAAGCGGATATACAAATGATTTGATAATTTAATTCCCCTCTCTTGTTCATCATGAAGTAAAAGAGAGGGGCTAAAACTTATTTCTTTTTAGTTGTTATTATTGTTTTATAATAAAACATTTTATAAAAAATATTTTAGAAACCTACAAAAACGGTTGCCATTAATGAGGTTGTACTAATTGTTTCTTCACCGTCTTCTTTACCGAGTAAATTTACAATATTGTATTTAGCAGTAATATCAATATCAATAATAGGTAAAATTGAAATACTAACGCCTGCTCCAACTCCAATTCCGGTTCTACTAACTTTATCCCCATAAGTTTCTTCTTCTGTAGGATAGGTAACTCCGTTATATTTCCAAGTTGATTTTACTTTAAGTTCGTTAACAGTATTTAAAGTAATTGTAGCATTTACAAACGGACTAATAGGACCAGGTATTAAATAGTACTCGGCGCCAAGTCCAAATGATAGAATAGATGTCTCAGTTTCAGCTTTAACATCAACAGTCTCGCTGTAATAAACCATGCTAAATTCTTCTTCACCGTTTAATAAAGAATAATTAATTTCACCAATTAGTTTAAAAGGTAAAACCGGAACACCAAATTTTCCTTTTAATCCTACTTGATATTCGGAGGAGAAACCTAATCCACCTTTTGAAATATCATTGGTTAATGCATCCGGACTATTAACAATAGCTAAACCACCACCTAAACCAACTTTAAATGATTGTGCAAAAGCACTTGAAGAAACAACAAATAAAATACATAAAATAGTAACTATTTTTTTCATATAACCTCCGTTAATTTAAATATTTATGTAAAGTTACTTAACTTAAACTTTAAATGCAAATATTTTTTTATATCTAATGAAATGATGTTACATCGAATTTTATTTTTATGTTAGAATAGTTATATTTAAAGTTGAAATTTTTTATTTTGAGATTAATATTTGAGCAACGAAATATTTTTTGTATTCGGTTCAATAACAACAATAATATTAGGTTTATTTTTAGTTAACTATTTCAATTTTAATAAAAATATAAATTCCGATCTTTCAAGAAAAGTATTGCATCTTGCAACCGGTATTATTGCTTCTACTGCACTATATGTTGTAAATAATTACTTACTTATATCGATTGTTACTTTAATAATAATTTTGTTATTGATTACTATTAAATTTTATGGCGGGTATAAGCAGATTAAGTACTTAACTATTACAAGAGGAATGATTTATTTTGCTATTTCATATTTCATACTTGTTGTAAGTTTAGGCAAATTATATCGTGAAATAATTGTTGTTTCGATGCTAATTATGAGTATTTCTGATAGTGCTGCCGCAGTAATAGGAAGTTTTATATCAGTAGGCAATTATAATTTAAGCGGAAATAATAAAACAGTTTTAGGTACGGTTTCTTTTTTTGTTTCTACGTTTATAATTTTAATAATGGCACCCGTTTATACACAGGTGTTTTATAATTTAACATATCATTTTTTTTATAATCTTATAATTGCTCTAATTCTTGCTTTACAACTTTCTTTAATTGAAGGTTTGTCTTCCAAGGGGACAGATAATTTATTTGTGCCTATTTATTCAGCCGTCTTTTTATTTTTGGTGATTAATCCTATAAATACTATTAACATTGAACAATATTTATTAGGTGTCTTTTTATCTTTTTTGATGGTATATTTTTCTCTAAGGTTAAAATTTTTAAATAAAAGTGGTTCAATTGCAACATTTTTGTTAGCGAATTCAGTTTTTGGGCTTGGAAGCTTTAAATGGACAATTCCGATTGTAACTTTTTTTGTTTTATCCAGTTTGCTTTCAAAATTAAGAAGTAATAATAAAAAAAGTGCCGAAAGGTATTATGAAAAGACGGGAGTTAGAGATTACAAACAGGTTTTTGCTAACGGTGGCATTGCCGGAATTTTAGTAATTTTAAATAGTATCCACCCAAACGAGATATATTATCTTTTGTACGTGGCTTTTATTGCAACTGTGTGCTCGGATACTTGGTCAACCGAATTAGGTACTTTATTTAATTCGGTTACTTATAGTATCATCGGATTTAAAGAAACACAGCAAGGTACAAGCGGGGGGGTATCCGTAATCGGGACAATTGGAGGTGTTTTTGGCTCCGTAATTATAGCTATAGTCTCTTTTAGTTTTACAACTTATAATATTTTTTACTTTTTTTTAATTATATTAATAAGCAGTTTTTTAGGAAATATTTCCGATAGTATATTGGGTGCAACAGTGCAGCAGAGTTTCAAATGTACAGTGTGCGAAAAAAATACAGAACGAGCAGAACATTGCGGAAGACCGGCAATACTTACTAAGGGATTTAGTTTTATTAACAACGATATTGTGAATGTAGTTGCAGGTACTTTTAGTATTGCAATTTGTATAATTATTTATTATTTAATTTTTATTTAATATGAAAAAATATTTTTTCTTTTTTTACTTGTTCTTGATAATTGGTATTTATAATTTAAATGCCCAGACCGGTTATAATGACTTCATAAATGCAAGAGATAGATATGTTGCAGGACATTTTGGTCGTGCGTATGAAGAATTTCTAACTATCTACGAAAACCAAAATAACGAAGATTTTACAAAAGCTTCAGCTTATTTTTATGCTGGAGAATGTTTAGTCGGGTTAAATGAAATAAGCGGTGCATTGGCAATTTTTGAAAATTTTGTAAATCAATTTAATAATTCCGAGTTATGCGAAATAGCATATTATAGGTTAGGAACTCTATACTATCAACAACAGAATTATTTTAGAGCCAGAGAAAATTTTAAAATATTATTGAGTAAATATCCTGAAAGTGAATACCAAGGTTCTGCATTTTATTGGATTGGTAAAGCATATTTTGCCGAAGATAAGTTTTCGGATGCAGAAGAATTTTTAAATGAAGCTATTTCGGTAGGTAAAAACAATAAATTTATTGACTTTTCAATTTATACATTAGCTAACTTATACGAAGAAAACAAAGATTATAGCAATGCCGTTTCATATTATGATGAGCTTTTGGCATACCATAAATCAAGTAAGTTAGCTCCGTTTGCTCAGTACAGAATAGGTGTTTGTTACTTTTATTTAAATAATTATGATCAAGTTGTTATTGAGCTATCTGATCCTATTATAGAAAAGTTACCGAAAAATTATATTATAGAAGCTAAATATCTATTGGCAAATTCACACTTTAGGTTGAAAGATTACAAAGCAGCCGCCAATGAGTATAATAAGATTTTAGATAGCAATGATGTAGATGATAAAAGTGATAAATTGAAGTATGGATTAGCACATGTGTTTTTCCAAATGCAAAATTATGACGAAGCCTACAAAATATTTACAAGATTGGCTCAAGTAGGCTCGGATACAATTGCAGTTAATGCGTTTTTTTGGAGCGGTGAGTGTAAACGTTATCAGAATGAAGAATCAATTGCCTTAAATATTTTTGATCGATTTTTAACTAAATATCCGAGAGCTGAAAAGGCTCCTGCAGCAAGGTTTTACTCCGGAGTAATTTATTACAATAAAGGTGATTATGAAAAAGCAGAAAAATTTTTACAACAATCAATACAGAATGTAGATAATATTACCAAAGCAAAATCATTAATATTCTTAGGGGATATATTTTTAACACATAACAACAATAATAAAGCAATTGAATATTTTACAGAAGCAATGGGCGTTCCAAAATTAGCCGATAATTTGAGGAATAGAGCAATATTAGGGCTTGGAGTTGCAAATTTTAATATTAAGAATTATGAATTTGCAACAATGAATTTGACAGATCTGAATATTCGATTTCCCAAATTTGAAAGAGATAAAGTAAACTTTTTACTTGCCGAGTGCTATTTTGCTGACGGCAAATATTCAAGTGCCATTAAATATTATAGTAATATAGAAGGTACGGACGAGTTAATAGAAAAACAAAGTATATACGGAAAAGCATATTCGTATTTTAACATGAAAGATTTTGCAAATTCGTCGTTTTATTTTAATGAGTACATCAACAGATACCCCAAGGACGATGAAGTTATAGATTGCAAATTAAGACTTGCTGATAGTTATTTTGGAACAAAAAACTTTGATAAAGCAGCAGTTATATATAACGAAGTTTTTACAAAATATAAAAATGCAAAAATTTCCGATTTTGCATATTACCAATACGGACAATCATTATATAAAGCTAAAAAATGGAAAGAAGCAATCGAAAAATTAAATACACTTCAAACACGTTTTCCTAATTCTGCTTTTAGTGATGATGCTCAATACTTAATAGGTTGGATATATTTTCAACACGGAATGTTAGAAGATGCAATAAATAATTACAAAGAACTATTAGAAAGCTATCCTAAGTCAAGCGTTGTACCTGTTGCTTTATATTCGTTAGGTGATAGTTACTATAATTTGGGCAATTATGACAGTTCAATAGTCTATTATCATAAATTACTTAATAATTATTCAAAAACTCCTTATGTTTTTGATGCCATTAACGGATTGCAATATTGCTATATTGCATTAGATCAACCGGAGAAAGCAATTTCTACAATTGATAGATTTTCGCAGAATAACCCTAATACTGAATTTGGCGATAAAATATTATTCAAAAAAGGTGAAATATACTTCAATATTAATAAATTTGAAGAAGCAAGAACATCTTTTAAAGAGTTTATTGCCACGTACCCGACAAGTAATCTTGTGCCCAATGCTTATTTTTGGATTGCAAAAAGTTCTGCAAATTTGAAACAAATTGATAACGCCTTATATCATTATAATTTGATAATAACCAACTATATTAATTCCGAAGTTGGTGTATCAGCAGTACTTGAAACAGGTAAAATATATGTTAAGCGAAGCGAGTATGAGAAAGCTATTGAACTATATAGTAATGCTATAAAAAAGATTCCTGATAGTGATAAGGTCCCTGAATTATTATTTGCAAAAGCAAATGCTCATGTAGAGTTGTTAGAAATGCAAGCTGCATATGAGACATATAATCAAATAATTACCTACCATGACGGTTCTATTTTTGCCGCAAAATCAAAAATAGAAGTTGGCATTCTTGAAATGAATAGGGGTGCTTTTGATACTGCAGAATCTTTATTTAAAGAATTAGGTCAAAAAAGGACTGATGATATTGGTGCTCAAGCTCAATATTATTATGGGTTAACATTGTTTAATCAAAATAAATTGAATGACGCAATTTCTGCATTTGTACGAGTTAGGTCAGTATTTGCAGCTTACGATGAATGGTACGCACGTGCTTTAATTAAACTTGGTGATTGTTATGTTAAAAAGAAAGACAAAAGCCAAGCAAGAGAAATGTACAATGCCGTAGCTAAAAAGCATAAAGATGACGAATTAGGAAAAGAAGCAATTAGTAAATTAAAAAGATTATAAATATGAAAAAGTTTTTAGCGATAATGATTTTATTTTTAGGGGTTTCAATTAATTTTGCTCAAGGAATTGAGCTGCCCGATTTTGTAATAACAGGTGTTCAATCAGTAACTATTCCGATTTTACCCAAAAAAAATCCGGAACCTATAAGTACAATAACCCATGAATTTATAAAACCACTCTATTCACCTGAAGATTTTCAAATTTCTGAACCTTCAGCTCCTATCAAAGTAGATGCCGAAATATTAAAGACAAAACAACAGTTGAATGGTAGCTTAACCGTTGCTGCAGGAATAAATACACAACCGATGGGGGAAGCTTATTTTTATAACACTTTTGATAAAATATTTTTATTCAGTAAAGTTTACGGAAAATATATCAGAGCATATGAAGATAATGCAGATCAAAGTACTACCGGTTTCGATTTTTCGAGTAAATACTTTATTGATAACAAATCGGTAATTCTTCCGGCAACTAAAATTGCACTAAGTGCAAATTACGAAAGACTATGGTACAAACACTTTATATCTACCACACCTGAATTTCAGAATAAGATTCAATTAGGTTCGGCTAAACTAATGGTTGAAAACACATATATTAAAGAATTTAATTTTGGTGCTTCATTAAATGCAACAGGATTGTTTACAAATTCATTGGATTATCATTCAAGTAATATTTGGGCGAACGGATATTTTAGTTCAAATTTAAATAATTTGAATATTAGCTTTGAGGGAAATTATTTAAGACAATACGTTTCTAAATCAGCTATTATATCTTATCATTACGATTATTGGAACGGGAGAGCAATTGCAAAATATTCTCCAAATCCTTCAATTTCGTTTGGTGCCGGATTGTACATCGCCGATTATGATACCAACTCATTTTTTAGTCCTACAGCATTTGTAAAGGTAAGTTTAAATAAAGACCTTTCAATCGATTTAAGTTTTGAACCTACAACAAAGTATTGTTCCGTGAATGATTTCTTTAAAGAAAATAGGTATATTAATTTTGCAGGAAGGGATAATTACTATGAGGAATATAAAGGTAATTTGAGTTTGACAATTAGGTATATCTATCTAAAGTTAATGGAAACATCAGTAGGTATAAATATTAAAACTATTGAAAACAAGTTCTATTTTACGGATAAAATAAAAAAGGGGAATTTTGACTTAGTTTCGGTAAATGATGTGGATGCATTTGAAGTATTTTCTAATTATTATTTTAAGCTTGGTGATTATGGTGATTTGTTCGGAGAACTTGTATATAAAAATTATAGAATGCCGAATGATGTGGTTTTACCTTATACTCCTGCATTTATTCTCTCGACAAATTATAAATATATTTATAATGAATTTATTGCGTTAACGTTAGGTCTTGACTGGAAACACAAAACATATGCAGACGATTCTAATTTAAAAACATTGCCTGATTATATTAATCTTTCAATAAAAGGTGAATACACACTATATGAAAATTTGGGAATAATTGTTCAATTTGAAAATATTATTAATAATAAAAATTATTCATATCTTGATTATTTGGAAAAACCGTTAGATATTTATGCCGGAATAAATTATAAATGGTGATAATTAAATGAAACAATATCAATATGATTTTGTAATAAACAAAATTTGTCGCGAACTTAATATAATTGGTTCGGAGAAAAATTTTGCTTTCGATGTTTTTATTAATCGTATTTCTGAAAACTTAAAGTATGAAGAGACGATTAAAATACCCAAAATCGGTTTTTTCCAATTAAAAAAAGGGAAAAATGATGATAAAGAAGCAACTGAACAAAATGACATATTGGTCTTTGTGCCGTTTAATTCACTTTCGGAATCAGAAGAATTTGCTTTTATAAATATTCCGATTAAGAAAAAAGAAAATGCCTTAAGTAGTTCAGTAGATGAGTATTTTTCATTATCGATAAATAAACCTATTTTATCGATTAATTCTTCAAATTTAGACAATAAAAGCTTTGGAAATTCACTTTTTGTACTGCAAAAAAATCTTGAAGATACAATAAATGAATTAATAAAAACTTCAGATTTTTTAGACGGGCTTAATCTTTGGGAAGATTTTGTAACTAATGATAATGTCGATTTAGTTGAAGGTGATTTTACCACCGAAAATATTGAAGATACTATGATTGAAAAAAGTTTATTGCCGAGTTTGGACATTGACTTAGAAACTAAGGAAGAAAATAAAACTGAATTTAATGATGTTTCCGACTGGACTAAAGATGTTTTGAGTATGGACTCCGAAGAATCGGAGCAAAAACATGACACTCCTTTTTTAGATGAAAATTTATTCTCAGATGATTCGTTAGAAGCTGAAGAAAGTTTTGAAATTACGGAGGATAAAAAAGATATTCCGGAACAGAAGAATATAGACGATAATTTAGATGAATTTGATTTTAAAGTTTCAGATGATTTGGAATTACCTGATCTTAGTAATAACTTTGATAAAGATATTTTTAATAGTTTTGATGATGTAAAAAGTAAATTTGAAGACGCAAAACAACCAGACATTGTTGAAAACATAGAGGAAAAAAAGTCTGATACAGATTGGACTAAAGAGCTTGAAGAAGAACTATTTAGTACTGATATGCCGGATGAGCAAATTGATATTTCGGAAATAAAAGAATCGCTTGATTGGAAAGAACAAAACGAAGAAAAAACTTCTGAATTGGTAGATTTGACAGATGAAATAGATATAAGTGACGAAAGCTCAACAGAAACCGACTTAATTGATATTGAAATTAATAAAAACAATCAAGATGAAAATTTAGATACTAATTCGGAAATTGGGGGCGAAAAAAAAGACGATTCGGATATTGATAATCTTTTTGAATCTTTAATTGATACAAAAGAAGATCAGCAAACAAAACCCAAGAAAAAACTTAATTTTAAAAAAATTGCAATATTATTGGGGGTAATATTTTTAATTTTGGCAATAGCTGGCGGTACATATTATTTTTTCTTTAATAAAACTAATAAACAAAGTAAAAAACTTGAAAAAGTAATGCAAAAGGAAAATAAAAATACCGAAGTTAAAAAAACAAATGAAATTATTAAAGAAGATCAAAAAATATTAAATAATGACTCGTTATCTGCTGAAGTAAAAACAGAAAAAAGTAAAACAGCGGGTGAAGAGAATATAAATACTACTAAAAAAACTGAAGATGGTAAACCAAAAGAAACTTTAAGTAAAAATGAGAGTATAAATAAAAAGTTGACTGAAAATACTGATCCGGTAAAAGTTATTAACGGAGATTTATACAAAACCGGAATAGAGGATAGGCAGATAGCGGAAAAAATATTTTTTGACGGAAAAAAGTTCAACGTTCAAACTTCCTCATGGAATTCAAAATCGCAAGCCGAATTAGCAGCAAAGCGATTGAGGGGAAGAGGAATTAATGCATTTATAGTAAAAGTTGATTTGAAATCATTAGGCATTTGGTATAGAATTAAAATATTTGATTTTAATTCTAAAACTGAAGCTGAAGCATATATAAAGAAAAATAATTTATAATAATTTAAGTAAGGAATAAAATGGATTTTTTCTCGATATTTTTGAAAGGCGGATTTATTATGTGGCCGATTTTATTATGTTCGGTCATTGCTATTAAAATAATTGTTGAAAGATATATTGTAATTAACAAATCTAAAGCTAATATTCCGGCTTTTTTGGTTAAATTACGATCATTTTTAAAGAAAAGAGATATTCAAGGAGCAATTAATTTTTGTAATCAAGAAAAAAGTTCGGTAAGTAATATTGTTAAAAAAGGATTAAAGAAATTTTCTTTAGGAAACGAACGAGTTAAAGAAGCCATTGAAAGTGCGGGTAAGCAGGAAATTGTTAAACTTGAAAAAGGACTATCACTTTTGGCAACAATTAGCGGTGCAGCTCCTTTGTTGGGATTTTTAGGTACGGTTACAGGTATGATTGCTGCTTTTAGAAAAATTGAAGATTTACACGGTTCAACTAATCCGAGTGATTTAGCAGGCGGTATTTGGGAAGCCTTATTGACAACTGCATTTGGATTGATTGTCGGAATTATTGCAACAACATTTTATAATACAATTGTAGAAAGAGTTAATAGTTTAGTTTTAGATTTGGAAGTTGTAAGCAACGATATTATAGATATTTTGGAAGAAATGGCAAAAAATAAAAATATCGATTTTGATGAATTGGAATCTGAAAATTAAGAGGTTAAAATGAAATTAACAACTTCAAATAAACCGTTGAACGGGTTTTCATATTCGTCATTAACTGATATTGTGATGTTATTACTTATATTTTTCTTGTTGACATCTCAGTTTGTTATACAAACCGGTGTAAAAGTAAAACTTCCGGGTTCTAAAAACAATGAACAATCTATCGCATCTCCTTTAGTAGTTACAATAACGGAAAAAAAACAAGTATATTTTGGTAACGATGTAACAAGTTTGGAACTATTACCTGCTAAGCTTAGTGCCGCTAAAAGTGACGTTCAAGATAATAATTTAATTATTAAAGCTGATAAAACGGTTAATATTGAAACGGTAATAAAGGTTATTGATTTAGCTAAAGGTGTGGGTATAGATAAATTTACAATAGAAACCGAAAAAGAATCGTTTTAATTATGAAAATAACACTTGAAACTAAAGGTTATTTATTTTCGATAACTTTTCATATCTTGATTTTTATATTGCTATATTTTCTAAAAGTTAGTTCGCCCGAATTAGAAGAAGAATATATAACCTTAGGTTTTGGTTCTTCGGGGTATGGCGGAATAAATTCTATTACGGCAGAAAGAAAAGTTGAAAGTCAACCCGAAACTGAAGAACAAGTTGAAATACCAAAGGTTAAAAATACTGATGAAGAGAATAAAATAGCTACAAAAACCAATGATAAAAAAGAGACAAAACCAAAATCATTGGTTCAAGATTTTTCGAATTCTAATGAAAATGAATCCGGAATGGGGGAAGGGGGAGATGGATTTTCGATTGATTTCGGCGGTAGAGGAAAGAGAAAAATATATCATCATCCGCTTCCTGATTACCCCGCAGGCGTTGCTAAAGAGATTGATATTAGGTTAAGATTTACCATATTACCGGACGGAACCGTATCGCAAATTATTCCAGTAATAAAAGCAGATAGCAGATTAGAAACTGCAGCCATTAATTCCTTAAGTCAATGGCGCTTTGAACCGCTCCCTAAACATGCAAAACAGGTTTCGCAAACTGTTGTAATTACTTTTCCTTACCGACTTCGATAAAATCTTTTCCAAAATACATTTTATAAAAAAAGTATTCACCAATTGTAAGTAGGGTTAAGGAAAGTGTATCTCTGTCAAAATAGACACCAAATCCTTTTGTATCTATTACAAGCTTTGTAACAAATGTTGCTAAAGACCAGCCAATAGCAAAAAGAATAATTATTAATATACTATTTGTAAAAGCTGAAGAAATGGATTCGTTTTGCCATTTTTTAGAAAAAATAATTAGTATGAAAAGAAAATGTAGAAAAAATATAAAACCGGCTATCATAGATCGTAGTTCTTCTTTTTATTTAAAATTTGCATTGATATAGCACCACCTATAAACCCGAAAATTATATTAATAAACAAATTATTGAAAAATATTGAAATTGTATAAAAGAAAGAAAATCCGTATGTTTTAATTTCTTTTGCAATATTTGACATTATATTTACCAATTCCTGTTTTATCTTGGGGTCAATAGGCATTCCGCTAAACATTTTATTCAATTCCGGTAAAGCATAAACAATGTCATTGTTTTTTGTTATAAGAGTAATAATTATTTCAAACGTAGTTGCAAAAATAGCGGCAAATAAACCGGTTAGAATTCCAAATCCGGCACCCTTTTTAAATGTTATATAGTCATTACTTTTATTAGCTTTTCTATCCAACAAAAGAGAGAAGTAGGCTGCAGCTGGAATTACTAAACAACACGCAAATCCTTTTAATAAAGGTACAATTTGTAAAACGCCGGCAGCAAAACCAACAATAAAAGGGGAAATTAATTTTTTATTCATTTAAAGTACTATTTTCGGAAATTTGTTCAAAAATGCTTTTGTAAAGATATAAAAAACTTATGAAACCTAAAAGCATTCCTGTTAAAAATGCTATATAAAAATTATAGCTGTATAAATATATTTTAACACTTAGTACATCTATTATAATAAAACATAAGGCAGCAAAAAAATAAATTCGTCTATTTTTTAAATACAAATTTCTATTAAAAAAAGTAACAATGCTTGCAAAAAATGCACCCCAATATAAACCTAAACATCTAAAGCAAACGAAAGTTGAATTTCCGCAGCAAGAATATACTTTACTATTTTCCTGATGGCAAACCAGCGAAAACATTTTTTTTAGAAACGGATTTAATATTGATAAAAAGGGTAAATAAACCGAAAGAAAACTAAAATAAATTAAAACCAACCATATAGAAATTAATATGAATAAAATAAGATTCAAATATTTCGTTTTATCTGTTTTGTTATTCATATACAAGTATATTTTCGTCTGTAAGAATATATAATTTTATTCCCGTATAAATTGCTTCAATAATTTTGTTTTCAAGCTTTATGTTGTGTTTAACAAATCCCGAATTTAAGTCTGATAAATTCAAAGTATATACATCCGTATTATTGCTAATCGTTAAAATTGTATTATAAATTTTTATTTTTGCAGAAGTCAAAGGAATATCTATTTTAACAAGCCCTGTCCCGAATTGGTCAAAAACAAAAATCTTGGAACCGTTAATTATAAATAGTTTTCCGTCAGGAGATAATGCAAATTTATTAGGAGCGCTAAGGTAAAAATTTCCGGAATCATAGCTTCCTATTTGTTGAGTAAAATCTCCTCTTAAATTATATTTTAATATACGTTGATTATAAGAATCGAGGATAAAAAAGTCGCTTTGGTTATTAATACCAAAACAAGTCGGTTGTTTATAATCCGCATCTTGGTTATCAGAGTCGTTTGTTTTAAGAATAGAAACAAAATTTAAATTTCTATCTAACACAACAATTCTATCATTGTTTTTATCGCATATATATGTATTAAGTTCATTAGAAAATACATCTTCGGGTGAATCAAATAAACCGGGTTGCCAACCGTATCCGCCGATTTCCTTATTTACATTTCCTAATGAATCAACTTTATAGATTTCGTTTGATAATTTATCAGCTACAATAAAATACCCTGAAGCTAAATAACTAAAAGATGAAGCTTCACCAAAGTCTCCGATAAAATTTATGCATTCCTTTTCCTGCGCATAAATTAATGCACTTAACATAAAAATAACAACAATAATTTTTTGCATATATTTTCTATCAATTTTATTTGTAATATAATAAAAATATTGATTTATTTATAATATAATGTTATTTTTATAATCTTAAAAAATTGCCCTGTGGTGTAATTGGCAACACATCTGACTCTGGATCAGAAATGTCTAGGTTCGAACCCTAGCAGGGCAGCAAAAAAAGCGAGTCTTTAACTCGCTTTTTTTTATTCTTTTGATGGTTTAATTTTCATCATGCAATTTTCACAATCAAATTCAAGTAAAAATGCATTATTATTTCCTTTAAGATATAGATTACCTTTATAATCTGTTTTAGGGTTTAGTAAACATTTGTCTATTTCATATCTTAAACAATATTTTGTAGTCATTAAATCAATGTCCGATATATCTTGTTGTTCTTCAAATCCCGGTTCAATTTTATCTACACCGTGTTCTAAATAAAATTGCTTTGATTTAGAATTTATAACATTTCCTTTATAGTTAATAGTGTTTTCAAAGTAAGAAATGTCAGATTTTATATAATTTGATTTTGTAGATTTGTAAGACTCAATTCTTTTGTGGTAAAGAGAATCGGTTAGAATGTTTCTAATATTATTTAACTCCGAAATTTTTATTAGCGGTATTTCATTCAGATATAATTTTACTTCTGTAATAAAAAATACGGAGTTACCGGTTTTTATTAATTGTGTTTTAATAATTTCTGATTGCTTTTCGCTATTTAAAGCTCTTTCTATTGTGAAAGGAACAGATAATGAAAAATCAATTAAATCTTCGTCAATTATTGTAAAAATAATATCCTTTTCTAAATACTCAACCTTAATAATTGCGTTTATTTTTCGTTTTATCGGAATCTTGCTAATAATATCATTAAAAGCCTTATCAAAATTTCTAAGAATTGTTGTACCTTCTTGAATAATTAAAGGTCTATCAAGATAAACGGTATTACCTTCAATTCTATTTGCCCTTATCCCTTGCAATTGATTTTCAACAAAATAACAGAGACCGTCTCCGTTACAAAGTTTTATCTTTGTTCCTAAATCAAACTTTCCTTTACTACTCTTTATAACTCTGCCGATTTCTTCTCCAACAAATTTTGGGGTAAGAAATGATGATATTTTGTTTTTTTTAGAAGCAATAAAATAATTTGTAAATCCTCTATTAAAAGTTTTACTTAGATTGGGTACAAACTTTGATGATATGTAACCTGATGATGCTCTTTCAAACTTTTTTTCGATTTGTAATTCATCTAATTTCTTTCTGAAGTATGAAACAACGTTTACCACATAATCAATATCTTTTAACCGACCTTCGATTTTAAATGATGTTATTCCGCTTTCAATTAAAACCGGAAGATAGTTTTCCAAATTTAAATCTCTAATTGATAGTAAATGCTTATCTTTTATTAAAATATTATTGTTTTGGTCGTACAAGGAATAAATATTTCTACAAGGTTGAGCGCAATCACCTCTGTTAGCACTTCTGTTACCTATGTATCTACTCATGTAACATTGACCGCTTAAACTTACGCATAATGCTCCAAAAATGAAAGTTTCGAGGTCAATAGTAGTATGTTTACGGATTTCCTGAATCTGTTTAATATTTAATTCACGAGCTAATATTATTCTATCAATTCCTAAACTATCAAAAAATTTTATTCTATCAATACTATAGTTATTTGTTTGAGTGGATGCAAATAATTTGATGGGGGGAAGGTTCACTTCAAGAATAGACATATCTTGAAAAATAATGGCATCGGCACCTATTTCATAAAGCTTATATATTAGTTTTTCTACATCTTTTAATTCATCATCAAAAAATAGTGTGTTAACCGTAACATAAACAGATGACTTAAATAAATGTGCATAATTAATAAGTTTTTCAATATCTTGAATGGTGTTAGAAGCAGATTTGCGAGCTCCAAAATTTGATGCACCGATATAAACTGCGTCAGCTCCGCTATTAATGGCAGCTATGCCAAATTCCAAATTTTTTGCCGGGGCTAATAATTCAATTTTGTTCATGTTGTAAAAATAAGTATTTATTAAAATACAAAAAAAAGAAATAAAACTAAAATTAATATTGCTTTAAGACAAAAAGTTTAGTAAATTTAAATTCTAAAAATTATGATTTGCCGAAGTGGCGGAATTGGTAGACGCGCTGGACTCAAAATCCAGTTTGGCTCAAACCAAGTGCCGGTTCGAGTCCGGCCTTCGGTACTAAACTCTGAATAACTATTCAGAGTTTTTTATTTTAAAGTTCAAAATTCATTATGTAAAAATATTTCCCTTTTTTTATTTAAAAAATTGAAATAATTTGCAAATATAAATAAAGAATTCCCCCTAAAATATAAATAGGCTGTTGAATTACTATTTTTTTTAGTTGTCAGCAGCCTATTTTTATAGATAAAAAAGTTATTTAACGGTTGATTTCATCATCCATACATGTTTTTCATATTTTTCAAGAATGCTTACTAACATACCTTCGCTAACTATATCTGTTTTGTTTTCAATGATGCTTTCAATCTTCAATTTTAAATATTCATAATCTGCTATTATATCCTTAACCATTTGGGTATCTTCAATAGGATACTGATTAGATTCTTTTACTTTACTAAGTGCTAAAAATTCTTGTAGCGAACCGGGAGCTACATAACCTAATACTTTAATTCTTTCGGCTATTTCATCAATTTCTTCTGCCAATTCAGTATATAGTTGCTCAAAAAGACTATGTAAACGATAAAAATTTATCCCGTTCACATTCCAATGGTAGTTAAGCAATTTTGTATATATTACAAATTGATCTGCTAATAATTCTTTCAAGCTTTCTACTGATTTTAAGTTCTCTTTCATCTTTATATCTCCTATTTGTTTTGTTTTTTTTATATATTAGGACAAATTGTGTGCCATAGTAAAAATCAGTTAAATAAATGTAAAAATTATGAATTTTGCTAATTCTTTTTGATATATACCGAAATATTGTTATATTTACAACGAAATATCGTTACACAACACTATTTAGTTATGAAACTTATAACACCTGAAAATATAATGGAAATAGTTCTCGAATCTATAAGAGAAATAATACCATACGAGTTAGCAGTGGTTCTTAGAAGAATTTCTATAAATCAACTTAAAGTAATATATCATAAAGGAATATTATCTGATAGATTATTAGATAATTATACGTTAAATTTAAACAAAAGAAGGGATTTAAAGAGTGCAATAGAGTTTGGAGAAGTAAAATTGTTAAGTGAAGATGATGACATACATGAGGATACATATTCTGAAATAATAGAATTACCAGATGGACATTCTTGTATGCTTGTTCCGTTAAAAGCAGAAAATGAAATAATTGGATTGCTTACATTAGACCATAGACAATGTGATATTTTTACACCGCAAAAAGTGAATATTGCAAAAAGTTTATCAAAATTAATTTCCGTGGCACTTGCGCAATCTTTAGATAATGAAAATTTGTTAAAAACTAATGAACTTTTAATTACCGAACGAAATTCATTAATAAAAGAAATAAGCATTGTTAATAACAACTTAGTCGGAAATTCAGAAAAATGGCGAACTGTACTTGAGAAGATAAAACTTGTTGCAGTAGCTGACATTCCCGTAATGATATTAGGGGAAACGGGTACCGGTAAAGAAGAGGTTGCTAAAACAATTCACGCCTTATCAAATAGGAAAAACGGACCCTTTATTGCATTAAATTGCAGTGCGCTAAATAGCAACTTGGCAGAAAGCGAATTATTCGGACATGAAAAGGGTGCTTTCACGGGTGCATTTCAACAAAGAAAGGGACGTTTTGAATTGGCTGACAAAGGAACTTTGTTTTTAGACGAGATAGGCGACTTACCTCTTGAGTTACAACCAAAGTTATTGCGAACATTGCAAGATTTGACTTTTGAAAGAGTAGGAAGCGAAAAAACATTTAAATCAGATGTTAGAGTTATTTGCGCAACTAATGTAAACTTAACGGAAAAAATTAAAGAAGGGTTATTTAGAGAAGACTTGTTTTATAGATTAAACGTTTTTCCAATCGTTCTTCCTCCGTTGCGAGAAAGAATTGAAGATTTGGTATTTATTTGCAATAAATTTATAGATAAACTTAAAGAAAAATATAGGACAAATAATTTATCATTAGATAGTTCGGCATTATTTAAATTAAACTATTACAGTTTTCCCGGCAATGTAAGAGAATTAAGTAATATAATAGAAAGAGGTGCCATATTAGCTAACTTAGGAACAATAAAAGAAGAGCATATTATATTTGAAAAAGGTAATGTGGGTATAGAAAAAACTGAAGAACAAGGACAAATAGAAAAAAAGGGAATCGGATCATTAGATTTTGAGTTAACAAAAATAATTAAATTAGCATTAAAGAAGTGTGACGGCAAAATATACGGTAAAAACGGAGCTGCCGAACTTCTGAAGATTAAGCCTACTACCTTGCAAAGTAAAATTAAAAAACTAAAAATAGAAAGCTAAATGTATGAGGATGCTATGAATAAAGAGACTGAATTAATAAGACAAGCATTCCTGAATAGTGATGATTATATAATAGTTTGTGACAGTAAATTTGAAATTATTCTGCGAAATAATAAATGTAATGATTTAGTAAAAGTTAATAATGTACTGTCATTATTTGATTTAACAGGTAAACAATCATTAAACAATGCATTAAAAGAAAAAAAACAAGATCAGAATTATTTTGAATTAACAAGTAAGATTAATATTGATGATAAAATTGTGTGCGTATATATTAAAATATTTCCTGTAATATTAAAAAGTACTTATTTTATTTTTTTAATTAAAGATATTACATATGAAGAAGATATAAAAAAAGAATTAAAAATTGAAAAGATGTTTATGTTTAATATTATGAATCAATTGCCGGATTCAATATATATTAAAGATAAAAATTCCAACTTTTTAAGAATAAATAAAACTCAAATTGAAATATTAGGTGTAAAAGATGAATTTGAAGCTTTAGGAAAATCCGATAAAGATTTTTTTACGGAAGTGCATTCGGAAGAGGCTTTTGAAGATGAACAAAATCTTATTAACGGAATAGTTCCTTTTATTAAAAAAGAAGAATTTATAAAACATGCCAAACAAGACTTTAGATGGGTTTCTACCATAAAAGCTCCGCTTATTGATGAAGAAAAAAATATTATAGGCACCTTAGGAATTACAAGAGATATTACCGATAAAAAACAAATAGAAGCTGCATTACAAAAATCAGAATTGCTATTTAAATCAATCTGGAATAATTCAATTGACGGAATGCGGATTTTAGATCCTGAGGGTAAAATATTCATGGTTAATCCGGCATTTTGTTTAATGTTTGGATTAACAGAAGAAGAGTTGATTGGCAAAAATATTTCTGTTCTTTTTTATGAAAAATTACCGGAAATACGCATTCAAAAGAGGCGCGAAAAAACGCTTAAAAAAGTTGTAGAAGATATTAAAAATAAAAATATTCCATATAGGTTTGAAAGTCAAATCCACTTGTGGAGTGACTCATTTAAATGGTTTGAGATAACAAACGGATATATTGAATTAGAAAATAAGACATATCTTTTAAGCGTATTTAGAGATATTACGGAAAGGAAAAATGCAGAAGTTGAATTATCAAATTCCGAAAATTTGAATAAAACAACAATTAACGCATTAAGCGATATGTTATTTGTAACGGATAAAAAAAATAAAGTAGTTTTAATTAACAACTCGCTATTAAACTTTTTCAAAAATGTTAAAGAAGATTATATTTGCAAAGATTTAGAGCTTGAAGATATGTTCAATGTGTTTCCTTTTTTGGGGAATAATTTTTATCAGGTCATTTCAGATTCTAAAAAAGAATTAATTATTTTTGAAAAATATAATATTGGAAGTAGTAATTATTTTTTTGAAGTTAAATTTATTCCGGTTATAGATAAAAATCAGGTAATTAGAATTATAACGCTAATTTTGGATATTACGGATATTAAAAAATATGAAGAAGATTTAAGAAGAAGCGCGTTAATTTTTGAAAACTTAAACGATTCAGTCTTTATGTTTAATAATAGGGGAGAGATTATTGATTTAAACGCGGCAACGGAGGTGATGTTTGGTTTTAATAAAAAAGAATTAATAAATAGACATATTTCTGTTTTTGACGGATACGGGTTGCGAATTCCGAATATTTTCGAGTTAAAAAAGGCAATTGAAGAAAGAAAAAGATGGAATGCAAAACTTTGGTACCAAAACCCAATTAAAACAAAAAACAAACACATTGATATAGAAATTTTGCCGTTGACCGATACCAACGGTGAAAATTTAGCATTTTTTGCTATTTCGAGAGATATTACCGAGCTTACTGTTGCCACAAATAAATTAAACGTTTATATCGGTGAACTGCAGAAAAAAACTTTAATGCTTGAAGAATCGGAAAAAGAGTTAAAACTAATTAATAGTAGTAAGGATAAATTTTTTTCAATTATAGCGCATGATTTAAAAAGTCCGTTTCAGAGTATTTTGGGATTTTATAATATTTTAAAAGAAGACTTTGATAATTTAAGTAAAGAAGAAGTAGAATATATTATAAAAAACATGGGTGAAGGAACAAAAAACTTATATGCGCTAATTGAGAATTTATTGGAGTGGAGTAGAGTACAACTTGGAAAAATTGAAGTTGTAAAAGAAAATTTCAATTTATCAGATCTAACTAAGTCAGTAATTAGTTTATTAAAAGGTTATGCAGTAAAAAAAGAAATTGAAGTGGAACAAAATTTGGGAGATAATATTTTTGTTTTTGCGGATATTAAAATGATAAATAGTGTCATTAATAATTTACTTTCAAATAGTCTTAAATTTACAAATAGAGGCGGCATAATAAAAATAACTATTGCGATTAAGAAAAAGAGCGCAATATTTAAACTTGAAGATAATGGAATAGGTATGGATAAAGTGACTTTGCGGGATTTATTTAAAATAGATAAAAATATTAGTCGTAGAGGTACTGAAAATGAAAAAGGCACCGGTTTAGGGCTTGTATTATGTAAAGAGTTTATTGAAAGAAACGGCGGTACTCTAACTGTAAAAAGCAAAGTGAATAACGGTTCAACATTTACTTTTACCATTCCGATAACTAATTAACAAAGAATTGTTAGTTATACTTTAATTTTATCCTTTTTTTATTTAAATTTAAGGTTAGTAATTTTATAATATGGGTTATAATATGAGTAATGAATTAGAAGAAAGAACTCCGAATTCGGTTAATTTCATCAAAGCAATTATTTTAGATGATTTAAAGAGTAATAAATTTTTTGGAAAAGTACATACACGATTTCCCCCTGAACCAAACGGTTACCTTCACATCGGACATGCTAAATCAATTTGCTTAAATTTTGGTTTAGCAAAAGAATTTAACGGTAAATGTAATTTAAGATTCGACGATACAAACCCCAGTAAAGAAGATATTGAATATGTGGATTCAATAAGAGAAGACGTAAAATGGTTGGGATTTGATTGGGAAGATAGAGAATTTTATGCTTCTGATTATTTTGAAAACATGTACGAATTTGCAATAAAACTAATTAAAGCGGGGAAAGCATATGTTTGTAGCTTAAGCCCCGAAGAAATGAGACAATATAGAGGGACATTAACTGAGGCAGGGAAAGAGAGCCCGGATAGAAATAGAAGTATTGAAGAGAATTTAGAGCTTTTTGAAAAAATGAAAGCAGGTGAGTTTGAAGAAGGAAAGTATGTTTTACGTGCTAAAATTGATATGAGTTCTCCTAATATAAATATGCGTGATCCAATACTTTATAGAATACTAAAAGCATCGCATCACAGAACGGGGGATAAATGGTGTATTTACCCAATGTATGATTTTGCTCACGGTTACAGTGATATGTTGGAAGGGATCACTCATTCCATTTGTACATTAGAGTTTGAAAATCATAGACCATTGTATGATTGGCTGCTTGATGCTATTGAAGCAAAACATCATCCACAGCAAGTAGAATTTGCGCGATTAAATCTTAACTATACTGTAATGAGTAAAAGAAAATTACTTCAATTAGTACAAGAAGGTTTTGTTAGCGGATGGGATGACCCAAGAATGCCCACTATTGCTGGAATTAGGAGAAGAGGTTATACGCCGGAATCGATTAGAAATTTTGCCGAAAGAATTGGTGTGGCTAAACGAGATAATATTATTGATATTGCTCTATTAGAACATAGTGTTAGAGAAGATTTAAATAAAAAAGCAATGAGGGTAATGGCAGTTTTAAAACCCTTAAAATTGGTTATTGATAATTATCCAGACGATTTAGTAGAAGAAATGGATGCTGTTAATAATCCGGAAGATGAAAGTATGGGGACACGAAAAGTTCCTTTTTCAAAAATACTGTATATTGAAAAAGATGATTTTATGGAAAACCCGCCAAAAAAATTCTTTAGACTTTCACCGGGAAATGAAGTTAGGCTACGTTATGCCTATTATGTAAAGTGTACTGATGTTGTTAAAGACGAAAACGGAGAAATTACCGAAATACATTGCACGTACGATCCATTAACTAAAGGGGGTGGATCACCTGACGGTAGAAAAGTAAAAGGTACAATACATTGGGTTTCTGCTCGTAATGCTCTATCTGCCGAAGTAAGATTGTATGACCGATTATTTGCATCAGAAAACCCTGATAATGCTGAAGAAGGAAAAACTTTTAAGGATTATTTAAATCCTAATTCATTAGAAATTCTAAATAATTGTTATGTAGAACCGTATTTATCTAATGCAAAACCGGGAGAACAATTTCAGTTTGAAAGAATAGGATATTTTTGTGCAGATTGCAAAGATTTTTCTAAAGATTCGTTAGTTTTTAACCGTACTGTAACATTAAAAGATACTTGGGCTAAAATAGAAAAACAGGCTTAAATCAAATTAAAAAGGCGAGTTAACTCGCCTTTTTTTTATTTGATAACTTCTAATATTTTTTCAATTCGTTTTATTACATTAATTTTCCCGATAATATCTAAAATATCATAAAGACCAGGACCAACTCCCATTCCTGACACAGCCAATCGCAAAGGATGAATAATTTTTCCGCCGCCTACATTGTTGTTTTCTGCAACCTTGTGCAATATCTCTTCATAATCATGTTTTTCTAATGATTCTTTCTCTTTTACAAGAGTTAAGAATTCATTTAATAGTTTTGGAGAATCTTCTTTCCATCTTTTTTGAACTACTTCTTGGTCAAACGATTCCACATCGTTAAAGAAGAAGGGAGCTTTTTCAAATAGTTCGTGAACAAAAGAAATTCTCTCTCTCATACAGTCAACAACTTTTGAAAGATATTCATCGGAATAATCTTTTGTTATTTTATTTTGTTCATCATATTTTCTAATTAAAGTAATTATCTGTTCGTTATTTTTTTTCCGTAGATGTTCGGCATTTAACCAAGTCAATTTATCTAAGTCAAAAACCGCTCCTGATTTATTAACCCTTTCTAAGGAGAATTTATTAATTAATTCATCCATGTAGTAAAATTCAACATCATCACCGGCAGTCCAACCGAGTAATGCAACAAAGTTAACTAAAGCTTCTTTAAGAAAACCTTTATCTCTAAAATCTTCAACGGCAACGTCACTTTGTCTTTTACTTAGCTTTTTTCTATCAAGATTGAGTAATAGAGGAAGATGAGCAAAAATTGGTCTTTCCCAGCCAAAATAATCGTATAATAGTGCATGCTTTGGTGTAGATGAAAGCCACTCTTCTCCGCGAATTACGTGAGTAATTTTCATTAAGTGGTCATCAACGACATTTGCTAAATGATATGTAGGAAAACCGTCACTTTTTAATAATACTTGATCATCAACAATATTGCTATTAAATTCTACTGTTCCTCTAATTACATCTTCTATTTTAATAATTTCATCCGGTTGAACATTTAAGCGGACTACGTAAGATTCTCCGTTTGCAATTTTCTGCTTAATTTCTTCTTCGCTTAATTTTAAACAGTGTTTATCATATTTTGGCTGAAGTTTTTGTTGCTGTTGTTCTTCTCTAATTTTTTCGAGTCTTTCGGAAGAACAAAAACAATAATATGCTTTACCTGATTTAATTAATTCGTCAACGTACTTTTTATAAATATCTAATCTTTCGGATTGAATATAAGGACCATAATTTCCGCCTACAAAAGGACCTTCGTCATATTCAAGACCTGCCCATTTTAATGTATCAATTAAATTTTCAACAGCACCTTCAACAAGTCTTGTTCTATCTGTGTCTTCAATTCTTAAAATAAACGTGCCGTTATTATGTTTTGCAAACAAATAATTATAAAGTGCCGTCCTTAAACCACCTACATGTAAATAACCTGTGGGGCTTGGGGCAAATCTTACTCGTGGAGTTTCATTAATCATATTACTCTATCAATTTTTGAACTAATCAATTAACTAATTTATTTGTATAATATTTTACTTTTTCTATAAATTCCTTGCTATCAATCGGTTTTGGGATATAGTCTGTAGCACCTGCTTCAATGCATTTTTCTCTATCGCCTTTCATTGCAAAAGCTGTAAGGGCAATAATCGGTGTTTTTTCGTATCCCTGCATCTGTCTAATTTTTTCCATTGCCTCAAAACCGTTCATAATTGGCATTTGCATATCCATCAGAATAAGATCGAATTTATCTTCAACGCACATTTTGACGGCTTCTTCACCGTTTTCTACAACAACAATACTTTCAAAGTTATTTTTCTTTAATAAACGAGTTACTATTATTTGTGAGTGCTTGTAATCTTCAGCCAATAAAATTTTAACTGTATCTTTTTTCTCAATAACTTCTCTAACGGGAGGCGGGGAGTCATATCTATTAATCATTGATTTTATAACATCAGCCAAGTCTTCAATATTAGTACTTCGTTTATCAAGTAATTCTTCAAATAAGCCGTCAATTTTCTTTAAATCTTCTTGGTAATTATCTTTTCCGGTATAAATAATTATCGGTAATTTTTCAAATTTAGATTCCGATTTAATCATTTTTATTAATTCAAATCCGTTCGGATAAGGCATATCCAAATCAACAATAGCTAAATCAACGTCAATATTGCGAATTCTGTCCATAACATTAGCGCTAATATTTTCTGCAATTGCTCTGTAACCGGCGGTTTCAATAGCTTGTTTTACCAAATTTAATGTCGGATAATCATCATCCACACATAAAACATTGCTATCTTTTCGTAATTTATAACTTGTTAAAACTTCAACTAAAAAGTTATAATTAATAGGTTTTACAAAATACTCAACAGCTCCCATTAAGAATGCTTTTTGTTCTTCAGGTTCAACAGAACAAACAATAACCGGAGTGTTTTTAGTATTTTGATTTTCGTGAATTTTCTTTAATAACTCCAATCCGTTTGTAGTCGGGATTTCTATATCTAATATTATTGCCAAAAAACTGAACTTTTCAATCTGTTCAAGGGTTTGTTCTGCAGTATGAACGATAGTCGGAGTATAACCCCATTTATTTAAGTAGTTACTTAATAATTTTGATGTAGCATAATCATCTTCAACCACAAGTATTCTGTTTAATGAATCAGCAACCGGTTTTGGCAATGATGAAAGTTTATTTTCTAATTCAGTTGGTAATGTATCTCCTACTAAACTAAACGAAAAAGATATTCCGCTGTTCAAACTATTCAATACGGTTAGATCATCGTTAAAAAACGAAGAATATTTTTTCGCCAATATTAAAGAAATGCCCGATAAATTGTAATTTCTAAATTCATTTAGTTTGTTTAACACAAAAGGATCAAATATTGATTTTGTTTTATCGATCACAAAACCGTTCCCGTCAGCAGAAATTGTAGCAGAAATTAAATTTGATGACGTATGTTTAATTTCAATATTAACATTAGTGCAATTTGAAGAATTAAGACTATAAAAAATTAAAGTATTTAATATATATTTCAATTTTTGTTCGTCCGAATCAACAGTTGCCGGAATAGTAGGATCTATGTTTACGTTAAAGAAAATATTTTTGTCACTTGTTTTTGTTTTAAAGATATCTACTATCTCTTTAACCAAAGACTTAATGTTAATTGTTTTTTTCTCGAATAAAACTTTACCAGATTCAATTTTTGATAATTCATTTAGTTCATTGATAGTCAGCAATAAGCTTTGTGCATTTTTTTTGATAGTGCTTACATATTCAGTTTGCGTGCTCGATAAGCTTTCTTCTGATAAAATTGCAGTGAATCCGATAATTGAATTAGCCGGAGTACGAAGCTCGTTCACTGTTTCGCTTACGGTAATTGGGAAATGACTTTTATTGGATATTATTAAACCACCGTTAGTCATAAACCATACATTTAGCAATAAACCAACGTACTCGGAAATTTTCTTGATAATTTCTGTATCAGAAGAATTGAAAGGCGTACGACTTGCAATTTTTAACATTCCGCTTTCCGAAATATTAATTCTAAAATGTACGCATATTTCATATGTTACAAATTCGCTTGCGGGAATTTCACAATCAGGCTCACTTCCGATAGCAAATTCAGAATTTGATTGTCCGTATTTACAATTTTTACAACTAAATTCTGTTCCGCGTAAATAATTCTTTCGGGCAGTATGGCTTTTTCCCAAAGCCAAATATCTGTTTCCGCCTAATATTTTGAATAATACAACCGACTGAAATTCCAATTCCTTTACTAAAAAGTTGCAAATATAATCGGGGAAATCATCAAGTCCCTTATTTGCCAAAACTAAAAGAGAATTATATTTCTCCAAAAATTCTAATTGTGAGCCGTATATCATATGTGCAAGTTGTTTTATTTTACAATGTTACAATTTAATAAAAAATAAACAAAAAAATAAACTTTTTTTAATTTTGTTTGCTTAATAAATTAAGAAAGGAGAGATAAAATTAAAAACTTTTGATAGAGTGAATAATTATCCTTTTTTTTTATCAAATTAATCTTTAAATTTATAAATATGTTTAAATTTTATCCAAAATTTGGAGGAAGCAGAATGCTTAAAAAAATCTACTCGTTACTTTTTGTATTTTTATTTACAGTAATTTCGTATGCTCAAGTAACGTATCAAGGTCCTGTATCAGGAACAACTTCGGCAGGTGTAATACTTAATACGAATAATTTTCTAACGTACTCAAACGATAGACCATTTAGGTTTAGAATGTTTGCAAATCAAAATGTTGCAGATATAGAATCGCCAAGTACAGAATATTATTCATCAGCTCCCGAAGGTTCAAATTTGTTCCTTAATCCACAACTAAACGGTAAAGCGCTTACACCTGATAATGTAATAGTTTTTACCAGTGTAAAGGGAATTTTACAAGGAAATTCTATCCCTCCCGATCCATATTTGGCTGTTGGTCCAAATCATATTATACAAACCGTGAATATTGATTTTAGAATTACCGATAAATCAGGAAATAATGCAGTAACTATTAACGGAAATACTTGGTATAAAAATGTATATTCGCAAGCAAGCGTTTTTGACCCAAAAGTTGTTTATGACCATTTTTCTAATAGATGGATTATGGTTTGGTTACATCAAAGCGATACGGCATTAGAAGGCGTATATCTGTTATCAATTTCTGATGATGACGATCCTAACGGTATTTGGTATAACTGGGTATTGCGTTCTGATCTTAACGGCATGTCCCCTTCAAGTTCTTGGGGTGACTATCAAGGTGTGGGATTTGACGATAAGGCAATTTATTTTACGTCAAATCAGTTTTCTTTTACAGGAACATTTATTGGTGCCAAAATTAGAATTATTCCGAAGGCACAGTTGCTTACAAATACTGATCCCGGTCCTATAACTTATACTGACTTATACAATGTTACTTATCCAAACGGTGGTGCAAATGCATTTGGAATTAGACCTGTAAGAATGCAAACCGCATCAGAATCGTATTATTTTGCCGTTCATTCACCTTATACTTCAAAAAATACTTTCGGTATTTATACACTTAAAAATCCTTTAACAAATCCTGTGTTAACCGGTTCTTCAGTTCCGGTTACTTCATACTCAACCCCTCCTGATCCTGAACAACTCGGAGGCGGTTCACCTAAAATTGATGGTGGCGGTGCCAACTTAAGAAATGAACCTGTATTTAAAGACGATGTTATTCATTTAGTTCATTCAACTCGTGTTGGGGTATATTCAGGTGTTAGATATTTAGCAATAAGCACACAAACAAATTCTGCTTTAACCGATATGGTTATTGGTGACGCTTCACATTTTCATACTTACCCGGCTATTGCAGTAAGTCAAGACGATGATGTTTTAATTACTTATAGTAAGTCTTCTGCAAATATGTATATGGGTGCGTACTATACAATAATTCCTTCTCAAACAGGTACACCAAGCGAAAGCATAGAATTGCAATCAGGAAAAGGTAATTATGTTAAAACATTTAGCGGTACCAGAAACAGATGGGGAGATTATAACGGAGCTTGGATTGATCCGGCTGATCCGGATAACTTTTTTATGTTTACCGAATATGTTGATGCAACTAATACTTGGGGATGCTGGTTAGGCGGAGTAAGAATTAAACCTTATCCGGATGTTACTGCAGCATTTACAAAAAGTGAATTAGATTTTAGTTATCAAGAATTGGAAGTACCTTCAGATACATTAACAGTAAAATTATTCAGCTATGGTACACCGCTGTTAAATATCACAAATATTCAATCATCAAATTCTGCATTTAAGATAACAAATAATTTATCATTTCCTATTAATTTAAATTCTTTTGAATCGATTGAATTAAAAGTTGTTTTCACATCTTCGGAAGAGAAAAATTATTTAGATTCAATTGTTGTTTCAAGTAACGATTTTGACGAGCCAAGTAAATCAATATTATTAAAAGGAATAGGTTATAAAATTGTTCCGGCTACGGCAAACGTATTATATTCAACATCTGGTTCTTCAACATTGTGTAAGTTAATTACTATAAACCCTTCAAACGGACAATCAACGGTTGTTGGCGAATCAAGCATAGGGAAATTGTATTCTTTAACTGTTGATAGAAATAAAAGGGAACTATATACCTTAGTTGAAACAACGCCAAATAGTAAAATTGCAAGAATTGACGCAACAAACGGCAAGGCAGTTGTATATCGCGATTTAGGTTTGGATTTAAAAGCTATTGCATTTGACAATAATAATGAGTTATATGCAATTTCAAAAGATAAAAACCTTTATAAAATTAATACTAAAGATTGGAGCTATACATTAAAAACTCCGGTGGATCTATCAGTTAGTGCAATTGCATTTGAACCTGTAACAAATATACTTTGGGCAAGTTCAGATTCTTCAACAAATAAAGATAGAGTTTATAAAATTGATTTAAATACCGGCAAATCTACATTAGTCGGCGGAACTACTTTGAATTACACAATCGCCGGTTTATCGTTTGATAAAGATAAAAATTTAATGGGATTAATATTAAAGACATTTTTACGCGGGATGCTTGTTAAAATAGATAAAAGCACAGGTGTTGCAACAGAATTGGGTTCAACAAATTTTGCTTCTACATTAGGCTTTACAATATTGTCAGATTCTGTTGTTTCTGTTAATGATAATAATAAATTGAATCCAGCGGAATTTGCTTTAAGTCAAAATTATCCGAATCCTTTTAATCCGACAACTACAATTAACTTTACATTACCTGTAAACGCAACTGTTAGATTAGTAATATATAATTTGTT
>CALGLM010000304.1 GCA_937930275.1 uncultured Ignavibacteria bacterium | reverse complement strand
GTACTTTATTAGAATCAATTGAGTTTACAGATTTAAATACTGCATATATAGCAGGTGACGCCGGGACAATATTAAAAACTACCGATATGGGAACTACTTGGGCAACTCTTAATTCAGGAATATTTGATTGGTTAATGGATATTACTTTTTATAATACTAACGGATATGCATGTGGCTATTATGGTGCCTTAATTAAGACAACAGATTCAGGAAATAATTGGTTTAATTTGGTTAGCGGAACAAATAGCCAATTAAATAAAGTTGTATTTGTTTCAGAAAATACCGGTTTTATTTGCGGAGGAGATAGTTACGGCGGTAGCGGAATTATATTAAAAACTACCGATGGAGGAAGCACCTGGATTAATAAATTTACCGAACCTGAATTGATGATTTCGGATATTTTTGTTTCTGAATATAATGTGGGATATGCTGTCGGAGGATATAATAACGGAACAGGAAGTAAAATATTAAAATCAATAGACGGCGGTGAAACGTGGGTTAGCTATTCTGAAACTTTTTCAGATAATCTATATTCAGTCTTCTTCCCTACTCCTCAAATTGGCTATGCAGCCGGTTTTAACGGTTCTATGCTAAAAACTACAGATAGCGGAACAACATGGGAAAAACTTAATAAACTAACTGATAAACGCATAAACAGTATGTTTTTTATTAATTCCGAAATTGGATATGTGGTTGGTGCGGATGGCATGATATTAAAAACTGAATCAGGTGGTATTATGGATGTAAAACAAATTGAGAATGTTGTCGTAACAGAATATTCGCTTGAACAGAACTATCCAAATCCTTTTAATCCGACAACAACAATTAATTTTCAATTACCCAATACAGCTTATACACAATTAAAAGTGTACGATTTATTAGGAAAAGAAATATGCACATTAGTTTCCGAAAATTTGGGACAAGGAGCATATTCTGTTATTTTTAATGCGGGAAGTTATAACTTAAGCAGCGGTATTTATTTTTATAGACTATCGTCAGATAGAATAAATATTATAAAAAAGATGTCATTAATTAAATAGTTTTAGGGGAGTTTTACATGACGAATAGCAATATATTCAGAACATTTTTAGCCGCATTAAATATTTTGTTAATAACCGGTCGGTTATATTCACAAGCATATACCGGATACACTTTGTATAGCCCAAATAACTCACGTTATTCTTACTTAATTGATATGAATAATCAGACAGTAAAAACATGGACACATTCAGTTTCCGGTGGGTATTCTTGTTATCTTTTAGAAGACGGTAGCGTTTTACGCTCCGGGAATTCTTCTAATTCTCAATTAAACGGCGGAGGCGCTACGGGAATAGTACAGAAATATGATTGGAACGGAAATTTAACTTGGCAATATACTTATAGCTCTTCAACTTATCGTTCACACCATGATATTGAACCGATGCCCAACGGAAATGTTCTAATTATTGCATGGGAAGTAAAATCAGCTTCACAGGCAGTTGCTGCAGGTTTAAAAAGAAGTATATCAATTTGGCCCGATCATATTATAGAAGTTAAACCGACCGGTTCTACATCAGGAACTATTGTTTGGGAATGGCATGCCTGGGATCATTTAATTCAGGATTATGACGCTACAAAATTAAATTACGGTGTCGTTGCAGATCATCCCGAATTATTAGATATAAATGTCGGAAGCACAGCTTCCGGTGATTGGATGCATGTAAACGGTCTAAGTTATAATGCTGACTTAGATCAAATAGTATTTTCTTCACATAATCTTGACGAGTTTTATGTAATTGACCACAGTACTACAACACAAGAAGCTGCAACCCATTCCGGCGGAACATATGGTAAAGGAGGTGATTTTTTATATAGATGGGGATGTCCTTCTAATTACAGAGCTTCAGGTTCTCAAGTATTTAATGTTGTTCATTGTTCGGCTTGGATTCCGGAAAATTGTCCGGGTGCGGATAATATTTTAGCGTTTAATAATAGAGAAGGGACAGGTTCTTCTATGGTAGTTGAAATTAAACCACCAAGAAATGAAGACGGAAGCTATTCTTACACTTCCGGACCGTTTTTGCCGACATCTCCCGAGTGGACATATTCGGCATCCGGATTCTACTCAAACCACTTAGGAGGATGTCAAAGATTACCTAACGGTAATACTATAATTGTTCAATCGACCTCAGGTAAGATGTTTGAAGTTTCACCCACGGGTACAGTCGTCTGGACTTATACAAAAGGCGGAGAAATTGTTAGAGCTTTACGTTATGCTCCTTCCTATTCTGGTATTTCTGTAAAAGTTACTCCGACTGCTACTGAACTTTTTTCCGGTGAATCAGCATCTTTTAATGCTTCAGGCGGGTTTACTCCTTACGCATGGAAAGTTGAACCGAGTGATTTGGGAACAATCTCAGTATCCGGTTCAACCGGAACTTTTACTGCAGAAAAAGTTGGTGAAGGACGAATATTTATCACAAGTACAACAGGCTTAGACAGTGCTATTGCAACCATAAAAGTTAAGGAAATTGTAGAAGTACAAGCAGAGCATACTTATTTATATGGATTTAGCTTAGCACAAAATTTCCCAAATCCTTTTAATCCGACTACTGAAATTCAATATTCTATTAAAGAACAAAGTCAAGTAACTATAACAATTTATAATACATTAGGAGAACTAATTTCTACTATTGATGAAGGACCAAGAGCTTCGGGGATATACACTTTAACCTTTAACGCATCAGATTTACCGAGCGGTGTTTATTTTTATAATTTAGTAGCAAGAGTTGAAAGTTCCGGAGAAATTTTTTCTAAAACAAATAAAATGTTATTATTAAAGTAAATTAATTTCTATATATAAAATAAACAATACTTAACTGGGTATTGTTTATTTTTTTTATTTTTTATTTTCTTAAAATATTGAAATATTTAAGAAAATAATACGATAAACTGCATAATAATTCAGTATTGCCTTTCAGATTTTTTTCTTCTATTATGTCTTACTTTTTTCTGATTATTACAAATATTATTTTTGTAATATCAATAACATATTATAGCGTAATATGAAGTATTTATTTATCATTTTTTTTGCAAGTTCATTTGTTTTTGGTCAAACTTGGCAAAGTTTAACAACTTTGAGCGGTTTATCGGACAATCAGATTAGGTGTTTAGCTTCGGATGAAAACGGTACTGTATGGATTGGTACAAGGACTAAAGGAATTCAGGGATATAACGGAACAAATTTCATTTCTTTCCCGGGGAACTCGTCACTTCCGACTAATTCAGGTTCATTTTATGAAATTACGGCATTAAATGTAATTGAAGATAAAATGTATATAGGTGTTAAATCCTCTGCTACATTAGGCGGACTTTGGGTTTACAATTTTTCCACTCAAGCAATAAATTATTACGGCGGCTTTGAAATTATCGGAGCTATGGATATTAAGGTATTCTATAAAGCTAATAACGGTCAAATATACGCAGGAAGCGGAAATGGTTTTTATAAAAGGATTTCAGATAACAATTGGCAAAAAATAGGAAGCGGTTGGGTTCAAAGTATTGCAGAAAAATCTGACGGTACAATAATTTATACAACTTTTGATAGTTTATATACATTTAACGGGGTTTCTAAAAAAGGTATTAAATATGGACTGTTTTACAGTGTAGTTTTTGATAATAATGATATCGGTTATGTTAGTGACGGAAATGATGTATATAAATTCGCCGATAATAATAATTTTAACGCAATGGGTTTTTCCGGATTTTCCAAAGCAATGGTAAAAGATAAAAACGGAATTATCTGGATAACCAGCGCAGGTACAAGTTTTGGTATAAAAAAAATTGACGGTAATATTATTTCAACTTTTAATACAGGTAACTCACCTTTATTAAGTACAGATATGACATGTGCATGCGTTACAAATGATAATAGGAAGTTTTTTGGACATTATAATGCCGGATTAAACTCAATTTTAGATGTCGCAGTAATATTGCCGATTTCAGTTGTTCCCGAAAATGTACAGATGTATGTTAACGATAATGTTAATATTTCTATCTCAAACGGTATTGCTCCGTATTCAGCATGGGTAAATCCAATTAATTTGGGCAATATTAATTTAAATAATTCAACATTAAATTTTACTGCCTTAAATGTAGGATTAGGGAAAATTTATGTAACCGGCGGAAGCGGAAGTGATACTGCAGAAGTTTATATAACTGTTTTAAGTAATAGCAATATTCCAAAATTAAAGCCAACGGGATTTGATGTATCTAAAGGAACATATAACGATAAAATTACGATAAAATGGGTTATCCCCGGTGAATTTGAGCAAGGATTTGAGGATGGAATTCCTGCTGAATGGAAAACTAATCCGGACGTTAACAATCAAACTTCATGGTCAATTTCCGGCTTTCAGCCTCATAGTGGTTCAAAAGCCATTAAATTTGATGTTTATTCCCCGGGTTTACCGCTAACAGATTGGTTAATTACCGAAAAAATTCACGTTTCCCCTGAAAAGCCAAGATTTAAGATGTTTTTAAAAACAGCTTTTGCTTTAGGAAATTCATATAGTAGTTATATTCGATTATCTACAGTTAACCAGGAACCTTCTTCTTTTAGTACTATACTTAAAGAGCTCTCCCCTGTTTATCTGGCAGATTCTAATTTAATATGGAGACCTATTGAAATTAATTTAACAAATTATATAAACCAAGATGTTTTCATTGCATTTGAATGTAAAGCTGAAGATATTATAATTTATTTAGATGACATGCAAATGTTCGGACAATCCGGATTAACATCAATTGGACAAAGCGTACAAAAATATAATTTATACAAAAGCACTGATTCAACAAATTTACAAAATAGTAGCAATGTAATTTATAGCGGTTTAGAAACCAATTTTGCAGATAACAATATAATTCCTCTTTCTAATTATTATTACGGAGTAAGTGCAGTATATAATGATAATTTCGAAACTGAAATTGCCGGTCCAACTTACGGTATTGCTTATTCACAAAATGATTCGTTAATAATTGAGAATGCTTCAACTGTAATACCTAATGTTGACGGACAAATTAAAGAAAACGAGTATTCAGACGCAATTAAAGTAATACTTACAAAGCGAGGTTATTTTGCAGATTCTTATTTAAAGGTGGCAAATAATAAACTATTTATAGCGATTGACGCTTTCGCCGATACCTCTTTAGATGAAGATGATTATTTATTATTTGCGTTTGATAAAAATAGAAGCTTTAGTTATGAAGAAGGAACTGAAGGGTATTATAGATTACGAAAGACATCAGACGGAATTGAAAAAGCCTTTTTCCCCTTCACTGTTTTAGGATTTAATCAAGGAATATTAAACCCTGACGGATTTGAAGGAATGATCGGAAATATAAATGGTCATAACCAGTATGAAATTTCCATAGATTTATCAACTTCTGTTCTTAATTTAAACTCAACAAGCAAAATAGGTGCATATATAGGTTCATATAATTCTAATTTAAACTTAGAAAGTAGTTGGTTGGAACGATTACTTTCTGCAGAATATTCCGTTATGGGATTCGGATCTATTACATTTAATTCGCTTGTAAATATTACAGAAACTGTTATAAATAAACCATACACTTTTGAATTATTCAATAATTATCCTAATCCATTTAATCCTTCAACAACAATTAAATTTGCAATTCCGGCAGAGTCTTTTGTTAACTTAGAAATATTCAATACATTAGGTGAAAGAATTGAAGTGATTACAAATGAACTATTAAAAGCAGGATATTACACTTATAACTTTAACGCATCTAATTTATCATCCGGTGTTTATTTTTATAAAATATCTGCTAAATCAAATGATTTTGAATTTAACAAAACAAATAAAATGCTTTTAATTAAGTAATTAATAAAATAAACCCCTCAAAAATTAACTTGAGGGGTTTTTAATATATTACATAAATTTTACATTAAACCAAAATTCAAAAGGTTTCTGCATATCTTCAAATCTTTCTCCGCGCATTTTTCCCCCTCCCTGTTTAGGCATTCTATTTCCGAAATCTCTATCGTCACCTTCTTCTTCATCAAAGTTTGGCGGTCTTCGGTTTTCTCTGGGCATTTCAAAAGTATTTGATTGGATTCCGATTTTTAATTCTTTTAATTTACCAATATCATCACTAAGATTTAAACCTTTCGTGTTTATTTCTAACTCATATACAAGTTTATAGTCTTTATATTTCATTTTAATTTTATAATTTGTAGAAGCCTCAATCAAAAATGTATTTAAAGGATAATCATCTTTATTTACAATCGTAAATTCTTTAAATTTTTCAATGATTTTATCGTCTATATTATCAAAATTTTTTTCTCTTTCCGCATTTTGTTCATTCTTAACAAACTCACGCTCAGGTTTAAAATCTCTCAAATAATCTATTATCGGATATTTTATTCCGAAACTTTCAAATTCATCATTTTTTAGATATACAGTTCCGCCAAAGCGTAATAATTTATTAATTTTATTTCTATCGGATATTACAAAACATAAAAATATTTTTTCATCTTGTTTTATAAATCCTGCGACTAATCCCTCTTTATCAACCGGTTTTAGTACGCCTTGCCAATCTGAATAATCACCGTCAATAGTTATATTTACTTTATTTTTGTCTGAAATATAATCTATTCCGGATGAACACGCCGTAATTATTAATAATAAGAAAAATAAAATTGTATTTCGCATATTTATACTCCGTTTAATTAAATGCTTTAATATTATAAGTAAATGAAAGTAAATAGTATTTACTTAACACATTTGAGTTTGTATCTTCATAATAAGTATCACTAATATTTCGTTGAACATCGTTGTTTTGGCTTAATAAATCATAAACCGTAAATTTAATTTCGGCAGCGTCATCTTTTAAAAACTTCTTTCCAATCCCAATATTCCATGTACAATAATTGTTATTGTACCCCGATGAAAGACCGCTGTAATACTGATAATTTACATCAGATTCAATATTAAAACCTTTCCAAAACTGCCAATATAATCTACTTCGTACGTTTTCGTTAAAATAATTGGTGTTAGACTTATTAACTGAGGAATATTTTGTATCTGTAAAACTACTATTTGAAGAAATAATAAAATCTAAATTTTCACTAATATTACTGCTAACAACAACACCAATTCCGTAATTAGAAGAATTTGCAAATATCTTTTCCGAATTTAAAATGCTCGGAGTCTTTGTATATGAGTATGAAATGTTAAAGTTTAAGTTTGATTTGATTAAATCCCACATATAGCCATATGCAATAAAAGACCTAATATTTGTATAGCCGTTCATATTTTCGGGAATTGTTAGCTGAACTCCGTTATTTAGTAAAACATTATTTATTACTGTATCCTTTGAAGCCACATATACATTATTACCGATATAATCATTTATTAAACTTCCGTTAAGCATAACAAAAAAAGATTGCATACTCCTAATATCTGCAATAGAATACCTTAGACTGATGTTATGCCTATAATTTTGTTTTAAAATAGGATTACCAATACTTAATTGCAAACTGTTACTATTATTTAAAACATTCTGCAATTGGTCAATTGAAGGCTCACTGTTATTTGTACGATAATTGATATTTAGGTTCATATCTTTAGAAAAATTATACCTAAATGTAACAGAAGGCAATATTGAAGAAAATGATTTTTCCAAGTAATAATTGTCGGGAAATGTTTCCTTATTTAATAATTTAGTTCTATTATAATTAATACTTGCAATAAATCGTACATCCTTTTGTTGGTATCTATAACCAAACCCCACATTATTACTGTAATATTCTTTATTATAAACATTAGAAACAGCACTATCTGTTATTGCATAAGACTGTGTTAATAAAGAATAGCTATTAGTAAGTTGTTTACTATCATTATAGTTAAGATTTGATTGATAGTTAAATAATAAATTACTATTTTCGCCTATAGGTTCTGTGTACTGTAGATTAAAGGCATAAGTATTCCCTCTTTTATCCGGATTTGTGAATTGATTGACCGTATCGTTATATGCTGATTCGGATAAGTAAGTAGAAGTGGAATATTGTTGGTTATATCCGTCATTTTTGCTATAGCCAATAGTGAACCCAAAAGAAAGCGTTCTACCCCTTGTTAAAAATTTATGTCGAAGAAGTAAATCAAATCCCGTATTAATAGCAGATAAATCAGAATTGTATTGATTTTTGTTATCTGATGAAAGCATTAAATCCTGATACATATTGCCTGTGGATTCACTATACCCTGTATTTTTTTGAACTGACAAGAATGGCGTAAACAAAATTGAGTTTAATGAATCAATTGTCCATTCGGATTTAATATTAAATCTATGGTTTACATTTAACGAGCTACTTGTAGAATTTTCAGTATAAATTTGATCAATATCCGAAAAAGTATAAAACCTATTTAAATTTGAATTTGCATTGTTTTTAGTATTGTTATAAAAATAGCTGCTTGAAATAACAAGAGCATCTCCAAATTTATCTGAATAATTAACGCCTGCCGCATAAGTTTTGGTAAGTCCGCTTTTTTGATTAATTAAAAAATCAGTCGGATCTGAACCAACGGAACTATGTCCTCTTCCTTCATCTCCCCCTGGTCGTCCTCCAAACATTCCGCCACGAGGCGGACCACCTCTAAATCCTCCCGGTCCTTCCCTTCTACCTCCTCTATCATTTGATGACATAACCCCCATTAAATCTTCAGGACTAAAATTTTGTTCGTTTATATTATTTCCTTGAGCTAAGAACGAAACTCTTGTATCTTCATTAAAGATGTTATAATTTCCGTTTAACTTATATTTACTATCATCATTACCTCCGGCAACAACTTTTCCGAAAGTTCCTTCTCTAATTTTCATTTTTGTTACAATATTCATTGTTTTAGTGGTATTTCCGTCATCAAAACCGGTAAATTTACTTTGTTCGCTAAGTTGGTCAAATACTTGAATTTTTTCAACTATTTCCGACGGAATATTTCTTAGTACGGCTGAAGGATCATCACCAAAAAAAGTTTTTCCGTCAACCAATACTTTTTTTACATCTTCGCCCATTACTTTAACTGTACCGTCTTGAACAGTTACTCCAGGCATTTTTTGTATTAAATTTTCGGCATCACTATCTTTATTTTTCTTAAAAGCATCAGCATTAAACTCGGTAGTATCTGCATTTTGAATAACCGGTAAAACGTTGGCAACAACTTCAACGTCTTTTGTTTTTACGGCAACCTTTTTTAATATAATTTTTTGTAAATCAATTGATTTGCCTTTAAAAGTAATTTTTTGTGCATTTGTTTCATAACCAATATATGATATTTTAAGTATATAATTCCCATCCTTTAAATTATGGAATGTAAAATGTCCATTAATATCAGATGTCGTACCTGCTATAAGTGAATCCGGTAAATGAATTAAAATACAATTAGCATCACTAATAAGCTCTTTTGAATCTGAATCAAATAATTGTCCTGTTATAAATCTACTCTGTTGCGCATAAAATGATTCCAAACATATAAACATAATTACAAATAATATAATCTTTCTCATATTTCCTGAATGTTTGTTAATTGATTATTTGACAAAAATTTCTTCTTTTAAGTTTAAATAAATAGTATTTTAATAATATAATTTAACTAAACTTTGGCATTTTATGAAAAAGATATTATTTACTTTTTTATTATTTTTTACAATTAAGGCTTTTGCACAAGATTTACCTAATTATTTAACAGAACAAGAGAAATTACTTCAAAAAGAGTATCGCTCTCCAATCTCTTCCACCGGATTTGTTACCCCACCTACTAAAATCGTTAGAACAATGGCGGAATGGGAAGAATTGCAAGGAATAATTATAACATGGACATCTTATACTTCTATCTTACGCCAAATTGTTGACTATGCACAGGAAGAAGGATTTGTTTATATTGTATGCAGTGATTCGGCAAGTGTTAAAAGTTATTTAACAAGCGGAGGAGTTCCCTTAAATAATTTAAAATTTTTAGTCGCAAATTTTAACTCAATTTGGTGTAGAGATTACGGACCTTGGACGGTTTATTCGGAAAATGTCGATAGTCTTTATATTGTAGATTGGATATATAATCGACCTCGTCCTCAAGATGATTTAGTACCTTCCGTTTTTGCGACAAAATACGGATATCCGATTTATCAAACCACTACTTCTCCATACAATTTAATAAATACCGGCGGTAATTTTATGACTGACGGTTTTGGAACCGGATTTGCTTCAAAGTTAATTTTATCTGAAAATAGTACTAAAACCGAATCAGAAATTAATAATATTATGAATAAATTTATGGGCATTAACAGGTTTATTAAAATGGAAACTTTACCATATGATGAAATTCATCATATAGATATGCACATGAAATTATTGGATGAAGAAACTATATTAGTAGGAAAATATCCGCAAGGTATTGCTGATGGACCTCAAATTGAAGCAAACTTGCAGTATATACAAAACAACTTTTTAAATTGTTACGGAAGACCTTATAAAGTAGTTAGAATTCCGATGCCTCCGCATAATAATTTATACCCTAATAACGGAGGCGACTATAGAACTTATACAAATAGCATTATTGTAAATAAAACAGTTATTGTTCCCACTTACGAAACTTATTATGATACGACGGCTCTCAGAATTTATAGAGAAGCTATGCCGGGATACAATGTTGTAGGTATCAATTGCAACTCAATAATTCCTTCTTTAGGTGCAATACATTGTATTACTAAAGAGGTAGGAGCTCAAAATCCGATTCTTATTTCACATGCTAAAATAAACGAAAGTTATTTAACTTCCGGAGGATATTTAGTCGGAACAAAAGTATTATCAAAATTAAATATTAGCACAGTAAATGTATTTTATAAAACAAACCTTAATTCTAATTTTCAATCAATTAATATGAATTCAGCCGGAACAGATTCGTTTTATTGCTTTATTCCTCAACAACCTGAAGGAACGAAAGTGTATTATTATATTTCTGCAACTAATATTAACGGAAAAACAATTACTAAACCGCTAACTGCTCCTAACGGTTATTATAGTTTTTTGGTAACTACTCCTTTAGCTGTCAACTTAATTTCATTTGATTTTAATATTTATAACTTTAACATGATCTTCTCATGGAAAACAGCTTCAGAATTAAATTCATCGATGTTTGAGATTAGATACTCAGAAAGCGAAGATTCATTTTCAGATATATTGTTAAGTACAATTAAAGCCCAAGGTACAACGTCTAATTTATCACAATACTCGTGTAACATCCCTGTTGAACAAATAAAAAAAGGTTATTATTACTTATGGGAAGTTGATTATTCGGGATATAAGACCAATATAGGAAAAGTTTATTATGAAGGAAACAATAGTATTTCTTATAAATTAGACCAAAACTATCCTAATCCATTCAATCCTTCCACCAATATTTCATTCACTATACCGGTAAAAGAAAGAGTTAATATTTCGATATATAATACTTTGGGTCAGTATATAGGTAATCTGATTGATAATGATTTTTCTGCAGGCAACCATACTATTACTTTTAATATGGAATCTATTGAAAAACAATTATCAGGGGGAGTATATTTTTATAAAATAACTACTCCAAATTATTCCGTAACTAAAAAAATGGTTTACTTAAAATAGTTTTTAAATTACTATTTTTTTTTGAATTGGGGCTGTATTAAAATAATGATTAATGTAAAAACGAACTCACCCCTAACCCCTCTCTTGAAATGAATACTGAATAAGAGAGGGGAACGATAAATCTCCCACAATCGGTTAACTGTATTTAATACAATAGGTTATGTCGATATATACGTCATCCCTCTCTTCACAAGAGAGGGAATGAGGGTGAGTTTTTTATACAAATATATCACAACTTGTTCTTCAAATATCCCTTTTGATACAGCCCCAACTATCTGATGAGATGTGCAATAAGATATTTGTTAGTGTTTTATTTACTACTTTCTGAAATTACCGATTATTGAATATAATTGATTATGGGTAATCATTTTATTAAGAGTATTTTTTTAGTTTAGCTAATTTTATAAAGGTAATAAATTTAGCAATGTTAGACACCGAATTGAGAAAGATGATGATTTAAATGTGAATAAATTAGTTTGCCCCACTCGTTTTTTGATAACTTTCCAAAAGCAGGATGTGGGTTTTTTATACCCGTTAAATATAACTTATCAAAATTATTTACATAATTTTTCAACATATCTAAATCCTGATTAAATGAATTTGGTTTTGTACCCCCTACTCCTTGTTTTAACTCGGGTGCAGTCTCTACTTTTCCTTTTGGAGTAGGCATACCTGCCATAATTAAAAAAAACATAATTTTACCAATAAATGCCGGCATAATCGTCTTACAATTTATTTCACCTAACGCCATTTTTATTTGATCCGAACAATGACACACCATTTCGCCGCAAGTCATCTTTCCCCATAATCTTTCGCTTTTTTCGGATAAATTAGCAATACGATTAATAATTTGCATTTTTGTTTAGATCGGAAGAGCACACGTCTGAACTCCAGTCACCGTACGTAATC
>CALGLM010000303.1 GCA_937930275.1 uncultured Ignavibacteria bacterium | reverse complement strand
TGGAATAGCCAATATATTGATACGGTTAGAATAGACTATACAAATGATGACGGTAATAATTGGTTTCCTCTGGATACCGTGAATGCAGCCGTAGGAACTTATCCTTGGATTGTACGTGATGATGTAACCAACAACGCAAAAATAAGGATTAGAGATAATAACGAATTAGCAATATCTCAAACAAGTCCGAATCCCTTTACTATTTATAGACGGATAATTAATATAGTTACGCCAAACGGCGGAGAAGCATGGAGAATAGGAACTCAAAAATCTATTACTTGGACAAAATCGTATGTAACGGGAAATGTTAGAATAGACTATTCTACAGACGGCGGAAGTAACTGGCTGGAAATAACACCTTCGGTTTCGGCAAACTTAGGAAATTACGAGTGGACAGTTCAAAACACTCCTTCAACTAATTGTTTTGTTAGAATAAGCAGCTTGGATTTTCCGACAGTTCGCGATACAAGTAGTTTGGCTTTTTCAATTTATAATCCAAGTTTAATTGTAACCTCTCCCAACGGCGGCGAAAAATGGAGAGTCGGAACAAAGTATAACATTACTTGGCAAAATAATTTTGTGACAAATGCAAAAATTGAATATAGTACAAACAACGGAGCGGATTGGTTATTGGTTACCTCGTCTGTTTCGGGTGCTTCGCAAAGTTATGAATGGACAATACCAAATACTATTTCGCAAAATTGTAGAGTTAAAGTTAGCGATGTTTCGGAACCGGGCATTTTTGATATTAGTAATGCCGTTTTTGAAATCTACAATCCGTTTGTAACCGTAGTTTCGCCTAACGGCGGTGAATTATGGCGTGCAGGATCAACCCAATCAATTAAGTGGACAAGTTATTTTGTTACCGGAGATAGCGTTAAAATAGAATTTTTTGACGGGAACGTATGGTCAATTGTTGCAGATAATATTATTGGTTCATCCGGTCAGTACGATTGGGTAGTTAAACAAAATACGCTTAGCACAAATTGTAAAATTAAAATAAGTAAAATGACCGAATCCGGAATTTATGACGAAAGCGATTTTCCTTTTACGGTTTATTACCCTTATGTAAATTTAACGTCACCAAACGGCGGTGAGGCTTTACGAGTCGGAAGACAAGAAAGTATAAAATGGAAAGCAGGCTATACAAATAGCCTTAATATTGAATATAGCACGAATAGCGGTACCGACTGGTTGCTTGTAGCAAACAATGTTGTCCCTACGGATACTATTTACAATTGGACAGTTCCAAATACTGAATCAGATAGCTGTAAATTAAGAATATATGATAATACGGCAACTTCGGTAGGCGATACAAGCACTAATGTTTTTTCAATTTACAAACCGTTTGTAACTGTAGTTAGACCTAACGGTGGTGAAAGATTACGCGTGGGAGCGGTTGATTCAATAAGGTGGAATTCAAAACGTGTTGATGCCGTGTCGATACTTTTAAGTACTGATAACGGGTTAAGTTGGGAGCCTATTGTTAATAGTGTGGGTTCGGTAGGTTATTATGCTTGGACAGTTCCGAATAAAATCTCTACTAATTGTAAAATACAAATTAGAAATGCTAACGAACCTGCAATATTTGATTATAGCGATGCCGTGTTTGAAATTTACCAGCCTAAGGTTACGGTTGTTTCTCCTAACGGGGGTGAAAGATGGAGGATGGGAACGGTTCAAAATATTACTTGGACAAGCAGTGATATAAACAATGTTAAAATTGAATTATCAAAAGATGACGGTTTAACATATCCGGTAACTATTACGCCAAGTGTATCGGCTTCAACAGGAATTTTTCAATGGACAGTACCGCTGGATACGGTTGATTATGAAAACTGTAAAATAAAAATAAGCGATGCTTTAACTAACGATTACTCTGATGTTACAGACCAACGATTTGCAATCTACTTACCAAAATTAACTGTAGTAGAACCGAACGGCGGCGAAATTTATAGAGTAGGAAGCTCGCAAATTATTAGGTGGAATTCAAAAAATGTTCCTAATGTAAAAATTGAATATTCAACCGATAACGGTGCAAATTGGATTTTAATTACTTCTATAACTTCCGGTAATTCTCAGGCATATGGCTGG
>CALGLM010000302.1 GCA_937930275.1 uncultured Ignavibacteria bacterium | reverse complement strand
CTTTTATTCGGCTTTAACAAATTACTCTTTCCCGGGTAATGTACGTGAGCTAAAAAATATAATTGAAAGAACTATTTTATTAGCAGACGGAAACACCATCGATAAAACCAATTTACCGGAAGACCTTTTTGTTAATATTGCTTCATCAATTAGTAAAAATATATCGCTTGAAGAGACCGAAAAAGAGCATATAGCGGCAATATACTTATCCACCGATAAAAACAAAGTAAAAACTGCCGAACTGCTCGGTATTGGTTTAACAACATTATACCGCAAACTTCAACATTACGGAATTGAATAATTTTTCATTTTGAAAATCAGTTTTCCGTTTTGAAAATATTTTTAAGTCGTTCAATCCCTAATGGAATTAGCTATATTTTAAACCTAATATTGCAATAACATAAAATCGGCAAATAAAAACAAATCCAATATATTTTATATAATCAAAACAATCAATAAATCATATTTATAATTTAGCCCGCATCTATTGGGATCGGCTTGTTAATATCCCCTATCAATTGCCTACTCACTTTTATATTTTATCAGCTGGCACAATATATGCGTATAAATAGTCAACTTAAGGGATTTATAGAAATGAACAATTTACGAACAAAAATATTTTTAGGTTTAGGGTTTTTATTTGTCGTAGTTCTAATATTAAGTATAGGAAGCATAGTTTTTATCAATCAGCTTGCTAACGATTCACGCGCAATTATAAAAGAAAATTATAACACAATTGATTATTCAACTAAAATGTTAAAAGCGTTAGATGCTATGTTTTCGGCGCAAACAAAACTATATACTTCCGAAAAAATAACAAAATTTAAATTTGACGCATTAAAAGACGAGTTTTTTGAAAACAAAACAGAATTTGAAAAAAACTTAGAACTTGAAAAAAACAATATAACCGAACAAGGCGAAAACTTGTACGTTAACGAACTTAATTTTGAATATAACAACTTTATTAAACTTGCACAGCTTCAGTTTAGCAACAAAAGCATTGAATTTGGCGAAATTGAGCTACGTTTTGAAAGAATAAGAAGCACAATTCAATCAATTTACAATTTAAACATGGATGCCGTACTTTCAAAAAATAAAATAGCAAAAAATACGGCAGTAAATGTTACGCTATACATGTCAATTATAGGTATTGTTAGTAGTTTAATTACATTTATCTTTATCATTTATTTCCCCAAATATATTTATTCCCCAATTAAAGAATTAATTACAAAACTTAAACAAATCTCTTCAAAAGAGTTTAATCAACGTATTAATTTTACGGCAAATGACGAACTGGGTGAATTAATAAATTCTTTTAATAATATGGCAATAAAACTTCAAGAATACGAAAAACATCATTATAACCAATTACTGTTAGAAAAGAAACGAATTGAAGGTATTGTACATAGTTTACAAGACGGCGTATTAGTTATGGACGAAGCAAACCATATAATAATTATTAATAAATATGCCCAAAACCTTTTAAACCTTGATGAACCAAGCGTAATAGGAGAAAAAACTAACGAACTTGTAGAAAAATATCCGATTTTAAAACGAATAATAAAACACATTGAAGATAATAACAACTCACTTAACCCCATTCCCTTTAAATTGGAAAATAACGATATAACCGAATATATAAAAGTAGAATCAATAATAATAACGCAAAAAAATGAATTAGGTATTATTCAAAAAATCGGAGAAGTTATAGTACTTAAAAACATTACTCAGTTTGAACAACGAAATATTGATAAAACAAAACTTTTGGCTACGGTATCTCACGAATTAAAGACCCCCATTTCGTCTTTAAATCTTAGTATTAAATTGCTTGAAGATAGCAGAATAGGAAATATGAATGCCGAACAGATAAAGCTAATAGACTCAATGAAATATCAGACAAAAAGATTGATAAATTTTGTAAACGAGCTTTTGGAATACGCAAAAGTTGAAACAGGCAAAATTGATTTACACATTGCCGATATCGAGCCTTATCAAGTAATTGAGCTTTCGGTTTTTGCTTTATTAATGCAAATTAACGAAAAAAAGATTCAAATTGATGTGGAAGCTGATAACTTTTTATCTAAAGCAAAAGCCGACTTGGAAAAAAGCACTTGGGTAATGGTTAACTTACTGAATAATGCAATTAGATATTCTGATGTCGAGTCTAAAATTGTAATTAAAGCCTGGGAAAAAAATCGATTCATCCATTTTTCCGTACAAGATTTTGGGAAAGGAATTGAGCCCGAAATTTTGGAAAGAATATTTGATAAGTTTACGGCAACAAAAAACATCTTACGGAAAGGAAGCGGTTTAGGTTTGGCAATTGCAAAAGAATTTGTAGAATCGCAAGGCGGTACTATTACTGTTGAAAGTACTTTAGGCAAAGGAACTGTATTTACTTTTTGTTTGCCTGTTTACGAAAATTTTTAATCACTCTTTTTAATGCACGGTATTTTTAATGGAAAAAATTAAAAGATTTTTTATTGGGAAAGCAAAAGACCCAAAAGACATACATGTTTTTAAACACTTATCTTTAGTTGCATTTTTAGCTTGGGTAGGACTTGGTGCAGACGGTTTATCTTCGTCTTGTTACGGTCCCGAAGAAGCATTTTTAGCTTTAGGCGAACATACCTATTTAGGTATTTTTGTTGCATTGGCTTCCAGTTTAACAGTGTTTATTATTTCATTAAGCTATATTCAAATTATTGAATTATTCCCTTCGGGCGGCGGCGGTTATTTAGTTGCAAGCAAACTGCTTTCACCTACTGTAGGAATGATATCCGGTAGTGCGTTGCTTATTGATTACGTTCTTACAATCACAATTTCTATTGCAAGCGGTGCAGATGCGTTGTTTAGCTTTTTACCGCAAAAATTTCTTGAATTTAAGCTTTATTTTGCAGTAGCCGGATTGTTTGTTCTAACAATTTTAAACTTACGCGGAATTAAAGAAGCCGTACTTCCTTTAGTACCTATTTTTATTTCGTTTGTCGTTTTACACCTTTTTGCTATTATTTACGCTTTATCCTCACATTTTTCGGACATAGGAAATGTTTACAATAATACTACTAACGAGGTTTCTAATTCAGTAAATCAACTTGGAATTTTTGGAGTAATTTTTCTTATTCTTAGGGCGTACAGTATGGGAGCAGGTACTTTTACCGGCATTGAAGCTGTTAGTAACGGTATTCCTATTTTGCGTGAACCTAAAGTGGAAACAGGTAAAAGAACTATGATTTATATGGCAAGTTCGTTGGCTTTTACCGTTATCGGTTTAATGCTTGCTTATTTGCTATTTGATGTCAAGCATCAACACGGTAAAACTTTAAACGCAGTTTTATTTGTTACTATTTCTTCGGGATGGAATATTAATTTAGCATCAATTTTTATTTTTGCAATTTTACTTTCCGAAGCAATTCTACTTTTTAGTGCGGCACAAGCCGGATTTATGGATGGTCCCCGCGTTTTAGCAAATATGGCGGTAGATAGGTGGCTTCCTTCTCGGTTTGCAATGCTTAGTGATAGACTTGTTACCAAAAACGGAATTTTGGTTATGAGTGCAATCGCTTTTACTATTATGCTTATTACTAACGGAAATGTAAAACTTTTAGTTGTATTATACAGCATTAATGTTTTTGTAACTTTTTCAATATCGCAACTTGGCATGGTTAAACATTGGTGGGGTGAACCTAAAAATAAACATGTAATTACCAAGTTAATTATTAACGGTATCGGACTTGTTTTAACCATTTTTATTTTATTTTCCGTAATAATATTAAAGTTTTCCGAAGGAGGTTGGATTACTTTAATTATAACAAGCATAATTATTGCATTATCTTTTACCATAAAAAAACACTACAATAATACCTTCAAATTATTTAAATCGCTGGATGTAATTGTAGATTCGGTTTCTTCATCAATGTACGATTATACAATTAAAAATGATACACCCAAAGAAATTATTAAAAACACTGATAAAACTGCCGTTTTGCTTGTAAACGATTTTAACGGTCTCGGACTGCACGCATTATTATCAATTTTTAGAATGTTCGGTAAAACATTTAAAAACTATGTATTTGTTCAAATAGGTATTCTGGATACCGGTAACTTTAAAGGAAGCACCGAAGTGGGTAATCTTGAAAAGCATGTTAAAGAGGAAACCGAAAAATATGTAAATCTTATGGCTAACAGAGGATATTATGCGGAATCTTATACGGCTTTGGGTATTGATGTTGTTGAAGAAGTAGATAAAATGCTGCCGTTAATTACACAAAAATTCCCGAACGCTGTTTTTTTCGGAGGTCAAATTGTACTTAAAAAAGAAAATTTTGCAACTAAATTTTTGCACAATTACATTGTTTTTACCATTCAAAAACGACTGTATTCGTTGGGATTACCTTTTTTAATTCTCCCCGTTAAATTATAAATAACCAACCGCACCTTATTAATTGCTACAATTTATCGTGCACAAATACATCTTTCTAACTTACTTAATATACAGTTATTTCTTCTAAGTAGGTTAAAGAATTGGAAGCAAAAAAAGTGCACGTTTAGGTTACTTGTGAATTTTTTTAATTATTTAGAATAATTGCAAAAATACTCCGGGTTGTATTAAAACAGTCTTGTTTTGAATTTTGTTGAAAATTCCTTGCTTTATATGAATTGTATTATTCCTCAGTTGCTTGCAAATACACTCATCCCCCGTCCCTTTCTCTAACCTCTATAAAAGGGCTGACGGCACTTCACAACCCGTTGTTTTTTAATACGTTAAACTTTGGTAATCGGTACGTTATCATAAATAGTTTCTCTTTAGAATAGGATAATATTCCCCCTCTTTATGAACTTAGTGTAAGTGTTAGGGGGTGAGTGTTCGCAACTTTTCATAAAAATTTGCCCTTTGGTTACAACCCCTTATTTAATCATTTTAGCAATCGGTTCGGTTTTTAAAATTAAACGTACCCCATAATATGTGGATTAAACCTTTTTTCACTTGACTTAATAAAAAATTATTACTAACTTGTATTTAGTATATGGGTTATTTTGAGAGGAAAATTATTTTTAATGTTTACAAATTATTGTTTTTTCTGTTTTTACGGTTCAAAGGAAACTGAGCGAATTATTAAGCTCTTTATAAAAATTTTCAATTCATTTTGGAAATTAAGGAAAATTTGTGCTCCTTTGTATTTAGTTGTTTCATTTTTTTAACGGATTATTATTCATGACCCCTTTACCTAATTTGTACTTTACAAGGTTTGTTTTTGAAATTAAATTCATTAACGGGGTAAGTTTCCCTATTTTTTGGGGAAATATGCTTAAAACGGAGTTTTTGAAGGCTTATAGAAATTTATTATGTTCCGAAAATTTAGATTACTGCGATGATTGTAATCTTCAGGACAGTTGTAAATATTATAAAATGTTTGAAGAGATTCAACAGTATCCGGATTATTATTATTTAAAATCGATTAAAAAATTTCCGTTCCCGTTTATTATTCACCAACCGGAAACAAGTAAACGCAAATTTTTTGCAAACGATAGACTGGAGTTAATGATTACTATTTTTGGCGATTATAATCTCTATTTTAACGATGTTAGAACAGCCCTAAATAATTGGGGAAATGACGGTTTTGGAAGAGAAAAAGCAAAATTTAGCATAACTAACATATTTGTAGCCGATTACAAAGACAAACGAACTGCTGCCATAAATAAAGAAACCGATTTGCTTGAACAAAATTTACCAAGCGTTAATATCGAAACACTTAGCAAATTAAATTACGCCAAATATAATAAAGCGGTTTTGGATTTTAATACTCCCTTGCAATTAATGAATAAAGGGAAGGTTGTAACTAATAATGACGAAGTTAATTTGAAATTACTTTTGGAAGCAATTGAAAGAAGATACCTTTCGTGTGCATATTTGTTTTGCGACAACAAAAATTTGGGTAATTTAAGCATTTTGGATAAAAGCGGAGATTTACCTCAAATAATAAGTAATACTTTAAAATTTGTCGAAACGGAAAAAGCTAAAAAGAATAAAAAGAAACTACACGATAGTTCCGCTATGCTTGGTAATTTAATTCTATTTGGTGATTTTTCTAAAATCGGAATAATTCTTCATATCGGTTCGTTTTTAGGAATAGGAAAAAGCATACTTTCAGGGTACGGTAAATATACTATTATATTTAAATAGTTTTGTTCTTTATAGTTTGAGATTTTAAAAGGGGTAGTTTATTACTGCCCCAAAATTTGGTTTTAATTATATTTAATATAAATAAGGACGGGTGCACCATGTTAAATTTACTTTACAAATTTGGACTGAAGCTTGAACAAAGTGATGATTTAGAAAAAATACTTATCGACCCTCCTAAAGAGGAAAAAGACGTTAAGTATTACAATGTTGGTATTTTGATTGACTTGGATCAAAACAAGGTGGTTTTAGACCCACAATATTTAAGCGAGTATGACGGAGCTAACTCAATTAAAAAGTTTTTAGCCACCAAATCAATTATAGGCAACCAACGCAAATTTTATCTTACCGTAGATGGCAAAGGATACGGTAAGTTAGTCGGAACTTTACACAACGATAAAAGTTCTTGCGACTTAAAAATTAGACTTTTACAACACAACGATCTTTTTAAAGAACGTTTAATTTTTAAAGTTGCCGAACTAATTGAAGAAAACTTTGAACAATTTAATTACGAAAACCTTTATAACCCCGTTTTGGTTAAAGAGCAGGTATTAGAGTTTAATAAAGATGTCTTTATTAAAGGTATTCAGCAGTTATTGGGGCTTAAAAGTAAAAATAGCGTAATGCTTTATTATTTATTGATTAAAGCCGAAAAGCTTGGAATTAACGAACCAACTTTAGCAGCTTCAATTGACGGATATACCGACTTAGTTAAACGTGAATTATTACCACAAGAATCTGATGAAAGCGGGTTTTGTTATGTTGCAGGAAAAGATGAACCGAATTTATTAGCCGGTGGTGATTTTTCCGCAAATGATCTATCCAAAATATTTATTACTGACAAAATTAATTACGCCAGTTATTTTCAAAAAGAGAACTTTGGCATTAATTATAGTTTAAGTAAAAAATCGAAAGAAATAGTTGAATTTGCTTCTAATTTTTTAATAAAAAATCTTAAAATTAATATTGCGGGAACACCTCATATTTTAATCCCCGAATTTCCATATGGTTTTGATAAAGATTTAATATATGAAGTAGAAGAGTTAAAAAAAATTAACGATATTGCTTTTAATTCAAAGGAATTTGAATACGCTGTTAATTACTTTAAAGAAGCAAACGAATTGGAAGAAAACATTTTTTGGTTTAATTATTTTGGTTTTGAATCCGATAAAGCAAGTTTTAAATTGGTTAATAGAATAAAAGACGTAAACAGCGCAAAACTACTTAATATTAGCAAACTGTTTATTGATAATTCTATTAAAATATTGGGTAAAGCACCAAAATATACTTATAATTTCCGAACCATTTATAATATTATTCCTATAAAAAGCCCTGATACGAGTAAAAATCCTGCATTAGATTTAATTGATGCCATATTAGAAAACAAGATTATTGATATTCAAAATATCTATGCTCACTTTAAAGAGCTGGCTTTATATTATTTTTTAGATAGGAAAAAAGTAAAAGGGTGTTACAAAAACGTATATCCTTATAGCGAAACTAAATATTTTGATTTTTTTATAAAAGATGCAATTAATAACTATTTAATTTTAATAAAAACATTATTAGACCTTAATCAATTAACAAACCATAATTTTATGGAGGGAAAAATGGAAGAAAAACCGACAAACACTTACAGTGCCAAAGAAGAAGAACTATTTGCACAACACGGTTATACTGACCTGCAAAAAGCTATGTTTTATTTGGGCAGAATGGTTAGTATGATAGGTTATGCACAATTTACTAAAGGACACGAACAAAAACCGATTTTACAAAAAATCAACTTCAACGGCATGGGTTTACGAGAAATTGTAAAATTGAGAAGCGAACTTTACGAAAAAGCAAGACAGTACAAAGAAGATTTATCGTTTTTAGACGGTAAGTTTGCAAAATTATTTAATTATAACAATTGGAATTTACCCGCCAACGAGGCTCTTTTCTTTTTATTAAACGGGTATTCTTTTTATGTTGGTTCTAAAGATAACGACCAAAATGAAACTATTCAATTAACAAACAACACGGAGGAGTAAAATGGCTGATTTAATTAAAAACAATAGCGATTTTGTATTTATTTACGAAGCAATTAATTGTAACCCTAATGGCGATCCGGATATGGAAAATAAACCACGTATGGATTACGACACCAATACAAACTTGGTTACAGATGTAAGATTAAAACGTTATATTCGCGATTATCTAAAAACTATTGGCAAAGATATTTTTGTTGATTTGGAAGACGAACAAAAAGTAAGCCCCGATACCAGATTAAAAAATATTATTACTAACATTACCGCTGATGATATTAACAAACTATTAGCTGATTATACCAAAGAAAAAGATGCCCTTTTATCAATTCTAAATAATAAAGGAAGCAAAAAATTAATAGATATTTTGCAGACAGAAAAAGCTAAAGACCAAGTATTAAAAGATTTAAATATCCCCGATTTAGAAATTAAAGATTTAAATATTTTATTATTACAACAGTTTGTTAAAGAAGAAATGATTGACGTAAGAATGTTTGGCAGTGCTTTTGCAATTAAAGGTTTTACCAAAGCATATACAGGACCTATTCAGCTTACTTGGGGTTATTCATTAAATAAAGTAAAACTTATTGATACTTCTGCTATTGTAACTATTATGAACGATGACAATTCTACTTTCGGAAAAGATTATAGACTTTATTATAGTTTAATTGCTTTTCACGGAACTATAAATAAAGCAGCTTCCGTTAGCACCGGTTTAACAGAAGAAGATAAAGAGACCTTCCGTAATGCTATTTGGAACTCTATTAGTGCAACTCCAACACGCAGTAAGTTAAATCAATATCCCAAATTATATGTAGAATTTGAATATAACAACGGTTATGCCAACGGCCAATTTGGCGATTTACGTAACTTCATTAAATGCACACCCAAAAATGGTATTGATAACGATGCGGTTCGTAAGTTTGACGATTTACAATTAGATTTAAGCGATTTAATTAACCTGATTAAAAACAATAAAGGTGATGATAAGGTTATTAATAACGTTATTGTAAAAAGCTCACCGGATATTAATTTAAATATTTAACGCTATGGAAATAATAACTTTTGACTTAGTTGGTAAATTTGCCCATTTTAGAAAGTATTTTTCTAATTCTACAGCATTATCTTATTCCATTCCACCAAGAACTACGGTTATGGGTATAATTGCTGCAATTATGGGTTACCCGCGAGATTCTTATTATGAAGATTTATCTAAAAGCAAACTTTACATTGCAGTAGGTATAAAGAACTCGTTAAAAAAGTCGTTTCATAGAGTTAATAATCTGATGATTAAAAACAGGGCTTGGGATGATTTTATGGGAAAGAAAAAACATACCCAATCCCCTTTTGAAATACTTACACCTGATAGCTTAAATGAAGGTAAATTGGTTTATAAAATATTTTTGTTTGCGGTTGAACCCGCTTTTAGAAATGAATTGAAACAAAAACTAATTGCCAAAAAGAATACTTATAATTTATCATTTGGTGTTGCACAGTTTTCTGCATCTATTACTAATTTTGCCGTAATTGATGGTTACGAGGAAACTGCCAATAATGAGATTATTTGTTTCGATTCTGCCGTAATTTCCGATTGTATTTCAAAAATTTGCTTTAACAATAAAAAAGATTTTGACTTTGTGGAAGAAGACTTATTACCCGTTGATTTTATGGGCAACTATAATCGTAAACTTAAAGAAATTAAAAGGATTTTATACACTTTTGATAATATTGGTTTATTAGTTAAGTTTACCGGTAATTATTGCAAACTGGCAGATAATAGGAACATTCAATTTATTTGAGGTAAAAAAATGGATTTCTATTCCCACATTTATAAATCAGGGGATAACAAAATTACCGATACTAAACCATTAAGGCGGCATTTGTTTAATGCCGCTTTAATTGCTAAAAGTAATTTGCCCGATAATTTAAATTTTTCTTATTCTAACAACTTATTAAGTTCGTTTTTAAATGATATTGTTATCTTTCACGATTTTGGTAAATATACTTCATTTTTTCAAAATTATTTACTCGGAAAAAATAAAGATAGCGTATTAAGTAACCACTCGCATATTGGAGCTTATTACATTTTTAATAAGTATATTACCGACAATCCCAAACTTGCATTATTAGGTTATTATATTATTAAAAACCACCATGGCAATTTTAATGATTTTAGCGATGACCCAATTTATTTACCTAACGAAAGAATTCTTCTAAAAGAAAAACTTAACCATCAGTATTTAGATTTAGAAAAAAACTTAAAAGATATAGAAAACGATTTAAATACAAATATCATTAAAGAATATATTAGCGTTCCCGAAAAAGCTTTATTTTATAAAATAAGACAAATTGATAAAGAAAAGTCCATCCAAAACTACTACTTAATTAACTACTTATTTTCTTTATTAATTGAAGCAGATAAACTTGATGCAAGTAATACAGAACAATATACAAGAATTGAAATTGATAAAGAAAGCGTTAGCACACATATTAAAAGTAAAAAACGTGATGATAATTTTATTAACAAAATCCGTAGCGAAATTAGAAACGAAGTTAAAACAAAACTAACAAAAGATTATTTGCTTTCTAACAATATATTTACTTTAACTGCCCCGACAGGCAGCGGTAAAACTTTTCTTAATTTGGAATTTGCTTTGCAATTAAGGGACGTGCTTAAAAATGAGACGGGTAACTTACCCCAAATTATTTATTCTTTACCGTTTATTAGCATTATTGAGCAAACCGAACAAGTAATTAAAGAAGTACTGGGGAATAACGCAAAAATATTGGCACATTATCAATTTTCCGACACTTTTGACCCCGATTTTGCCGATAACGAAAACATTACGTACAGTAACAGAATTCAAATTTTGGAAACTTGGCAATCGGATATTATTATTACTTCATTTGTACAATTATTGCAAACATTAATAGGTAACAGAAACAAATTCTTAAAAAAATTTCATCACCTCGCCAATTCTATTATTATTTTAGATGAAGTTCAGGCACTAAAAGCCGAGTATTTACCTTTAATTGGTGCGGCATTATATTATTTAACCAAATTTTTAAACTGCAAAATAATTTTTTCTACCGCTACACGTCCTTTTATTTTTGAACTTGCAGATAAATATTTGTTGGGTAATCATAATGAAATTAAATTTACCGAATTATTAAACGACCACGAAAAATATTTTAATAAATTTAACCGCACAAAATTAATTCCGTTAATTAAATCTGAGTTAAAAGTTGAAGAGTTTCTTGATTTCTTTAAATCTAAATATGATCCTTCAAAATCGTGCCTTGTTGTATGTAATACGGTTAACAATTCAATACTTATACATAATTTTCTTGAAAAAGAATTTGGCGAGAATAATTTGTTTTATCTTTCAACTAATATAATTCCTTTGCAAAAAGAAAAAGTACTGAAAGCGATTAATGAAAGATTAAACACTAAAGATAAGCAAAAGCCAATTTTGGTAAGTACTCAAGTAATTGAAGCGGGTGTTGATTTAGATTTTGACATGGCTTTTAGGGAATTAAGTCCAATTGATAGTATTATACAAACAGCAGGAAGAGTTAACCGTAATTATAACTTAGAGGAAGCAGCACCGGTTTATATTTTCGATTTAGGAACTTGCCCCCGTATTTATGGAGCAATTGCTCAAATTACTTCTTCCAATTTATTAAAGGACAAAACTGAAATTACCGAGCAAGATTATTTATTAACCATTAACAATTATTTTACAATTTTGAACGATAAAAAATCATTTTCCGACTCTTCAGAAATTTATGATGCAATGTTAAACCTTAAGTATCACTCAAACAATGATAAAAAAGGAGTTTCAGACTTTAAACTGATTGAAGATGATGTTTTTGAAAATTCCGTTTTTATTGAATATTTAGATAAAGACCCTGATGATGAAAAGAAAGGAAAAAAAGAAATTCCCGCTACCGAAATCTATCAAAAATATTGCGATTTTATAGATAAAAAGATAACTAAGGAAGAATTTGCCAAATATGTTAAACTGTTTAACAAATATGTTATAAGTATTCCCAAAACGTTAATTGATAGAAACGACCTTAAAGGGAAAGGGAAAAATTTATATTACGTGAAAAATGAAATAATAGATTATTTTTATAAAACTAAAACCGGATTTATTAGAAAAGAGGACAAAAGCCAATGCATGTAAAAGTAAAACAAACAATTATTAAATTCCCCGAATTAGATTTATTTATTAGGGATAGTCACAAAATACGTGGCTTTTTTGGAAATTATTTTAAAGATGTTTCACCGTTATTGCATAATCATTACGATGACGGAACTAACATTTATAAATACCCAATGGTGCAATATAAAGTTATCGAAAAAGTACCGACTTTGGTAGGATTAAACGAAGGTGCGGAGTTATTAAACGACTTATTTTTAAAAATAGATAAAATGATATTGGATGATAGAGAGTACATTATAAACAATAAAAATATTTACACCAATACTTTTATAGTTGATGTAGAAAACAAATTAAATTACTATACAACATTAACTTTATGGATGGCATTAAACCAAAAAAACCATAAAATTTATCAGGCATTGGAAAGCAAAGAAGAAAAAGAACAAATGCTTGAAAAAATATTGATTGGCAATATCCTTAGTTTTTATAAAGCAGTTAATTATACTGCCGAAGATAAAATATTGGCAAAAATAGTATATCGCGAAAAAGAGACTAAGTTTAAAGACAAAAATATGCTTGGGATGGCGGTTACTTTTATAACAAATGCTCTTTTACCCAGTTATATTGGTATTGGTAAGTCAGTATCACGAGGATTCGGAACCATTATAAAGGCATAATTATGCAACTATTTATTGATACTTTCGGTACATTTTTACACGTTAAAGATCAAATGTTTGAAATTATCGTTCCGCAGGAAAACGGCGAAAAGAAAAAATACATTATTCCGCCAAGCAAAATCAACAATATGCTGCTTGGTAGCGGAGTAAGTTTAAGTTCCGATGCCGTTAAACTTGCACTTATAAATAATATTGATATATTATTTGTTGAGTATGACGGAATGCCGTTGGGCAGGGTTTGGCACGGTAAATTAGGCAGTACAGTTAAAATACGCAGAGCTCAACTTATTGCCGGTGCAACCGTAACCGGTGTAAATTTTATAAAAGAATGGATTATAAATAAGCTTACTAACCAAGAAGAATTTTTAGTAAAGTTAAAAAAACACAGAAGTGAAAAAGCAAATTATATCGACTTTCAAATTCAAACAATATTAGGTTGCATTAACAATATCAAAGAAGCAGAAGCGGAAACGATTGATGATATTGCAGATTTAATTAGAGGCAATGAAGGAGTTGCGGGCAGGATATATTTTGAAACCCTTAGCGAACTTTTACCGGATGAATATAAATTTGGTGGTAGAAGTAAACGTCCGGCTATGGATTCATTTAATGCTTTTTTAAATTACGCTTACGGCATTTTATACGGAAGAATTGAAAAAGCACTAATTATTGCCGGTATTGACCCTTATCTCGGTTTTTTGCACCGTGATGATTATAACCAAAAAAGCATGGTTTTTGATTTTATTGAACCGTTTAGGATTTTAGCAGACGAAACGGTATTTAAATTGTTCAGCGGCAAAAAAGTATCCGGAATTCATGTTGATAAACTTGAAAAAGGAGTATCGTTAAATAAAGAAGGGAAAACTTTATTAGTTAATTTATTTACTAACGTTTTGGATGAAGAAACTATTAAGTATAAAGGAAAAAATTATTCTAACAGTCATTATATTCAGTTAATGGCTTTTGAATTTGCCGGCAGATTAATTAACAGGAAAATTAAAGAAGAGGACTTTGAAAAATATGATTTGTTGGGTGATGTATGATATTAAAGAAGACCGTATAAGAACAAAGGTTAGTAAATTTTGTGTTCAAAGCGGATTAAATCGGGTTCAGTATTCAGTGTTTTTGGGTCAACTGGAATCAAACGAAAAAGATGTTTTAATGCTTAAATGTCAGCAGATTATTAATGAAGAAACCGACTCGGTTTATATTTTTCCTATGAGTAAAGACGAACTACGTGATACCGTATTATTAGGACAAGCTTTTGATAAAAAATTAATTACCGATAAAGTAAAGGCTTTATTTATATGAGCGAAACCGATTCTTTTTCAATTACCCCTTCAACAGTAATAGAATTTTTATTCTGTCCAAGATTTATATACTTTATGAACGTACTGGATATTCCCCAATTTGAAGAGTACGATTTTAAAGTAATGCTGGGCAGAATGGTACATACCGAAAAATTAAACCTAAACAAAGACTATCTTAGAAAAAAAATAGGTGCAAAATCTAAATACTTTGAAGTTTACATGTCAAATAAGTTTTTACGGGGAAAAGTAGATGAGGTTATTGAACTAAAAGACGGCACTTTTGCACCGTTAGATTATAAATTTGCCGAATATAAAGATGTTATTTATAAAGCGCTTAAGTATCAAATTTACTGTTATGCCGTTTTAATAGAAGATAATTTTAACGTAAAAGTGAATAAGGGATTTTTGGTATTTACGCGTAGCAATAATAAATTAGTTGAAGTTACAGTACCTAAAGAAAGTAAAGAACTAATTTATAATAGCTGTAAAGATATATTGAACATTATTGAAACAAATGTTTTTCCTAAAGTAAAAGTTAGTAAAAGTAAATGTAGCCACTGCATTTATAGAAATATTTGCGTGCAATAACCATTTCCGGGGCAAAAATTATTTTTAAAACTGGGTATAGTTTTTATAATTCTTTTATTTATAATAAGTTAAATAGGGTATTTTTTGCGGAAAAACACGCCGCATTCCCCTTTTTGCGTGTTTTTTTACCAAAAACACCTTTAAAAAACGGCTTATGAGAAATGGAATAATTATAAGTTTTTAGTAACTTCTAAGTTACTAAAATAATAATAAGCAGAAACAAATATTTTTATTGCAACTTGTTGTATTTTAAGTAATTACTACCAACTATTTTATTTTTTTTGAAGTAATTATTGCATTTTTTTCTTGCAAATTATTGGTTAAATAATTAAATTAGAGGAGTTCTTTTACATCTTCCATTAAAACAAGGATTGAA
>CALGLM010000301.1 GCA_937930275.1 uncultured Ignavibacteria bacterium | reverse complement strand
ATGCTAATAAACTTAACAAATCATCCTTCTAAAAATTGGGATAAAGAGCAATTTAAAGAAGCCGAATTAAAGTTTGGTGAAATTGTTGATATTCCGTTTCCGTATATTAATACCCATACAACGTTACAGGAAATTATGTTAACTGTTAACGAATATTTACTAAAAATAACGGACTTATTAAATAAAACGAATAATAAACTTAATGCGGTTCATATATCGGGCGAATTTGTATTTGTTTATAATATGGTAAAAATATTGCAGGATAACAATATTAAAGCAATAACTTCGGTAACGGAAAGGAACGTGATTACTGAGGCAAACGGGGCAAAGACAAGCATTTTTGCATTCAAGGGATTCAGACCATATTTTTAATTTTTAATAAAATATTTTACATTTAGATAAAATAATTTGTTTAATATTCCCAAAATTAGTTATCTTTGTATAAATATATAAGAAGGAAATTAGTATGGATAGCAGATTGCAGCCTCCAAAATTAAAAGATATTGCAGATGCTTTAGGAGTTAGTACGGTAACGGTAAGTAAAGCATTGCGCGGTCACGAAGATATATCAGAAGAAACCAGAATAAAAGTAAAAGAAATGGCTGATAAAATAGGGTATAGACCAAATATTTTAGCTCGCAATCTTTCCAGTACAAAATCTAATATTATTGGGCTTGTATTTCCTAAAATGGCTCATTTTTTCTTTAGCTCTATTATTGAAGAAATATATGATTCCACTATTGAAAAAAATTATGACTGTATAATAATGGTTTCGCAAGAAAGTGCACAACGCGAAAAACAACATATCGAAACGCTAATTTCAATGCGAATAGACGGATTAATTATGTCTATTAGCGAACAAACACAAAACACGGAAATATTCCAAAAATTAGCGACTATGCACATACCGGTTGTATATATAGATAGAGTACCGGATTTACCGGATATTCCTACCGTAACGGTTGATGATGAAGGCGGAGCTTTTTCTGCAGTAAAAAGTTTGTATGAAAGAGGTTTTGAAACAATCGGGCTAATCGGCGGTTATGATTACATTAATATAGGTGCGGCGCGTAACCGCGGATACTTTAAGGCAATGGAAGATATAGGAATAAAGGTAAATAAAAAATGGGTGGTTAAAGGGGGCTTTAACGAAAGTGACGGGTACGAAGGATTTAATAAAATTTATAACGCCGGTAAAATGCCGGAATCTTTAGTTGCTGTATCTTATCCGGTTGCATTGGGCATTTATAAAGCAGCAAAAGAAAAGGGGCTTGCAATTCCTTATAACTTAAAAGTAATATGCTTTGGTAACTACGATTATGATTTTGTAGCTCCTTCTATATTTGATTTTGTTAGCCAACCGACCGAAGAGTTGGGAATTAAAGCAGTAAATTTACTATTTAATTTGTTGACTGATCCCGATAAAGTTACCGAAAAAAATATTGTTTTGCCGACAAAATTAGTACTAAGTAGCCTTTAAATAATGTTAAGTGTTTAAGGTTAAATGTTAAATAAGTTCCGAGTTTCGAGTTCCGTTTCTCTATTCACAATTCACCATTCACTATTCACCATTCACTATCATCCTGTAAATCCTATTTTCATCCTGTAAATCTTGGTTTAAAAACAATGTTAAATGTTAAGTGTTAAGTGTTGAATAAAAATAACTCGCAATCATTTAATTCTTCCCTGGTTAATATAAACAAAAACCAATGTCACCTCTACGAGGCTAAAACACTTTCGGTGCTTGTGCGTTTTACAATAATGCCACTCCTACGGAGCTGAATTAAGAGTTAAATGTTAAGTGTTTAGTGTTAAATAAATAAACCTTTCCGTTTTGGAAAAAGGGAATTCAACATTCAAAATTCACCATTCAAAATTGATGGGGTTCCTGTTTATCCTTCTTTTATTGTCTGAACTGTGATTTAAACCGTGATTTAAACTGTGATTTATGTGATTTGTGTGATGTATGTGAAATGAAATGAATTAGGATTTTATTCTGTAAATCCTATTTTTATCCTGTAAATCCTATTTTCATCCTGTAAATCCTGGTTAAGAAAAGTGTTTAGTGTTAAACAAGTTCCGAGTCACTATTCACCGGTCACTAATATCTATCACTAATTATTGTTAGTTTACAATATAAAATTACCTTTTTATAATGATTGCATGCTTTGTTTGATAAGGTTAATATTGTATAGTAATTATTTTTATATCTTTGCATGCTTAAAATCGGAATAAAATATCCGAAACGGTTTTGTTTTTTTTTATCGGTTTTTCTTATGCAAATAAAATAGGTCAAAAATTAATTAATTAGATATGTTAAGCATATGTTTAAGTAGTTTTATGAAAGTAGTTAGTTGAACGAAAAAACTTGAGATTTAGTTATATTTATAAAGTAAAATGGTAAAAGT
>CALGLM010000300.1 GCA_937930275.1 uncultured Ignavibacteria bacterium | reverse complement strand
ATTTACTGTCGCCGAATCAATTAGTATTAAGCTATATATTTTCCACGTTTGGTGTATTCTGTATGTAATAAATGATGAGAAATATGTCCGCATGGACCATCAGTCAAAAATTCTTCATACAGTTTAAGAACATGCTCGTTTTCGTGTGATTTGCGTAAATCAAGTTCTGAATCCTCTTTATAAATAGCTTCAGCTCGTTTTTTACGAATTTCAAGGTTAGTTGGAATTGGTTGACCTCCGCCTCCTAAACAGCCACCCGGGCAAGCCATAAACTCAATAAAGTGACATTCGCTAAATTTCCCGCCTGCTTTAATATCATCCATTACTTTTTTAGCATTTGCGGTACCGTGTACTACAGCAACTTTTAAAGTTGCACCTTTTAGCCAATCCCAATTAGGAACTAAATGTTTTAAAATCGGGGGTACTTCACCCATTTTATCACCTAAAGGTAATTCAACATATTTAATTCCGTCAAATCCACGAACAGGTACTACATTCATATCGTCAAATAAATCTTCAACTTTTACGCCGAGAACTAATTCAACAACTGTTCTAATAGCTGCTTCCATAACACCGCCGGTAGCGCCAAAAATTAAACCTGCACCACTTGCATCTCCAAATGGATTATCAAAATGTGATTTTGGAATCTCGGGTAAATGAATACCGGCTTCTTTAATCATTTTTGCTAATTCTCGGGCAGTTAAACCATAATCAACATCTTGGTATCCCGAATCTCTCATTTCAGGTCTATTACATTCAAACTTTTTAGCTGAACAAGGCATTACGGCAACCGAAACAATATCTTTTGGATCAATACCCTTTTTCTGGGCATAATAAGTTTTTAACAATGCTCCAAACATTTGCTGCGGCGATTTAGCACTACTTAAATTATCAATAAATTCAGGATAAAAATGTTCAAGATATTTTACCCATCCTGGCGAGCAAGATGTAAATTGAGGTAAAGCAACCGAAGTATCTTTTTCTACCAGCGCTTTATATAAACGTAATAATAACTCAGTTCCTTCTTCCATAATAGTTAAATCAGCAGTAAAGTTAGTATCAAATACTGCATCAAAACCAATTCTACGCAAAGCAGTATTCAATTGATACGTCATTGAGTGTCCTGCTTCTAACCCAAATTCTTCACCTATTGCTGCACGCGGCGAAGGTGCTGTTTGAATTACTACATGTTTAGTAGGATCATCAATTGCATTCCAAATATCATCCGATGGATCGTTGGCATGTAATGCTCCGGTGGGGCATCTATTTATACACTGACCACAATTGATACAAATTACATCGGCAAGCGGTTTATCCATAAAAGTGCCGATTCTGGTTTTATCTCCACGATTTATAGCTTCCAAAACGCCGACTTCTTGTAAGTCAATACAAGTACGAACGCATCTTTTGCACAAAACGCATTTATCCATATCTCTAATAACAGAAAATGAAGATTTATCAATTTCGTATTTAGATTCTTTTATATGTCCAAAATTATATCCGTCAACGCCATACTCTTTTGCTAATGATTGTAATTCACAGTTATTATTACGTACACAACTGTAACACTCGCCGTGATGTTCACTTAACATTAAGTCGATAATATGTCTTCTTGCCTTACGTACTAAAGGAGAAGATGTTTTTATCTTCATCGGGTTGGTGATAGGATACGCACATGAAGCTTGTAAAGTTCTCATTCCTTCAACTTCAACAACGCATATTCTACATACGCCTGCAATACATAAATCATCATGATGACACAATGTAGGAATATGAATACCGTTCATTTTGCATGCATCTAAAATGGTTGTCCCTAATGGAACCGTTACTTTTTTCTCGTTAATCTCTATAGATACTGTTCCGCCAATAGTATTTAAATCAGTCGGTTTTTCTACAAAAAGAGCCTTCTGACTTTCGGGTGCACGTAATGTTTCTTTAGTTTCCATGTTTACCTCCGTTACTATTGTTGAAAATCTCATCTCTAAAGTTTTCTAAAATAGAAATAAATGAGTTAGGTGATGATTGACCTAAACCACATTTAGACGCTACTTGCATTGTTTTGCCTAAATCTTTAAGTTTATTGATGTAAGAAAATGTGTAATTATTATGCTCAATCATTTCTACGCCTTCAAGTAATTTAACATTGCCAACTCTGCAAGGTGTACATTGTCCGCATGATTCTTCAACAAAAAATTCCATGAAATTTTTAAGTACTTTTATCATACTTCTGCTTTCGTCAAAAATCATGATGGAACCACCGGTTGCGACATCTTCATAAGCAATAGATCTATCAAATTGAGATTTAGGAATACAGACACCGCTTGCTCCCCCAATTTGAACTGCCTTTGTATTTTTGGCTTCAACTAATTCTAATAATTCGTTAATTTTGGTTCCGAAAGGCAATTCATAAACTCCGGGCTTATTACAATCGCCGGAAACTGAAAGCAACTTTGAACCGGAAGATTTATCAGTACCATGTTCTTTAAACCATGTACCGCCTTTTACTGTAATATGAGAAACGGCACATAATGTTTCAACATTATTTACTGTAGTAGGTTTACCCATTAATCCGGTATTTACCGGAAATGGAGGTCTATTTCTTGCTTCGCCTCTATGGCCTTCCAATGATTCAATTAATGCTGTTTCTTCACCGCAAACATATGCGCCGGCACCTAATCTTATAGTTATATCAAAGTTGAAACCTTCTTTGCCTAAAATATTTTTTCCTAATAAATTACGGCTTTTCATTTCATCTAAAAACTTAAGTAAATCGTTATACATGTATTGATATTCGCCGCGTAAATACACAATACCTTCATCACTACCGACAACATAACCGGCAACAACCATACCGTCAAATAATAATTCAGGATATTCTTGTAAAAGAACTCTATCCTTAAATGTTCCCGGTTCGCCTTCATCGGCATTACAAATCACGTACTTTTTGTCACTTTTGGCAGCTGCGGTAAGCATCCATTTTGTTGCAGTAGGAAATCCTGCTCCGCCTCTTCCTTTTAATTTTGATTCTCTTAATTCAAATAAAATATCTTCTCTTGATAAAGATAAAATCTTATTTATAGCGTCCCCCTGAGTATATTCAGAAAAAATAACGGGACCTTTCCTCGTTTTTTCTACATTTTCCATAGTTCACCTATTTAATTTGATTTAAAATTTCGACAGCTTTTTCAGGTGTTAGTTTGGAATATACTTTATCATTAACAAGCATTGCCGGTCCTTGATCACACATACCTAAGCAATTTGCATATTCTAAAGTAAATTTTTTATCTTTAGAAGTTTCTCCAAACTTAATTCCCAGTTCTCTTTCAATAGCTTTGGCTACTGCTTCTTTACCGTGCATGTCACACGTAATTGTTTGGCATAACCTAACTATATTTCTGCCTTTTGGCGAACTATTTAAAAATGCATAAAATGAAATAACACTATATACTTCTACCGGATGAATATCCAAGATACGTGCTACTTCTTGTTGAGCAAAATCTGAAACATAACTATGTTTTTGTTGAATTTCTTGAAGAATAGGAAGCAAAGCAGAACGATTGTTTCCGTATTTTTGAACAAGTTTTTCAATTTCTTCGGTTAATGAGTTTTTCTCTAATACTAACATATTTTCTCCTACCTTTTGGATAATAGGTTTTCAACTTTGGCTACTAATTGTTCCGGTGAAATTGGTTTTTCAACAAAATCATCAACCGGTACCATTTCTCCGCTACCATACTGAAAACCGATAGCTTTAGAAACCGAAGTGTACATTAATATCGGAGTTTTAATTCCGTCTCTACGAAACTTTTGCGCCAAAAAGAATCCGTCATCAGGTTCATCCATCATCACGTCCAAAATAATCAAATTCGGATTATTTTCTTTTACAATAGCATAACCGTCGTTTGGATTATTTGCAGTTACAACGCTATATCCTTTTGATTTTAGGACTAAGCTTGTAGCTTCAATTATATCCGCATCATCATCGATAATTGCTACTAATGCCATAATTACTCCTGTTTTTCTTAGTTGTTAATTGGAAGTTGTATTTTAAATGTAGTTCCTTTCCCGTACTCACTTTCTACTTCAATCTTTCCATGATATGAATCAACAATCCGTCTAACAATAGTTAAGCCTAATCCCGTACCGCTAACTCCCCGCGTAAATTCATTTTTTGCTCTAAAGAATTCTTGGAAAAGTTTTGCTCTCTCTTCGGGTTTCATGCCTATTCCGGTATCACTAATTTCAACATTTATATAATTTGTTGTATAATAAACATTAACCGTAATTGTACCTTTATCTTTATTATATTTTATTGCATTGCTTAATATATTTGTAAATAATCGTGTAATTTCGTTTTGATCTCCGTTAAATATTATTTTTTCTTCTTGATATTTTTTAACTACTTCAATACCTTTTTTTGCTAAATCAATTTCTAAAAATTGTAAAGTAGAGTTTATTAATTCTACTAAATCCAATTTTTCTATCTCTCTTTGTTTCGTCTTCATTTCCATTCTACTAATGTCTAAAAGATCATTAACTAAGTCTAAAAGACCTTTTAATCTTATTATAGACCGAGAAATATATTCTTTTTGCTGTTCGTAAGAAACATTTAATGATTCATCCATTATAATTTTTAAGAAACCTTGCACAGCAGCAACCGGAGTTTTTAGCTCATGAGCAACCATTGAAACAAATTGAGATTTAACCATTTCAATTTTTTTAAACTCGCTTATATTTCTTAGTACAACAACAATTCCTGATATATGGCTATCTTTATCAATAATCGGAGAACAGTTCGCCTCAATAACTAACTCATAATTTGGCTTAATTTCAACTTGAGTTGAATATGATTTGTGAATAGCCTCAGATTTAGCTAAATACTTATTCACAATTTCGGCAATTCCTTTAGGTATTTTGTTTAACACAAAAACCCCAATTGTTAAATCCGCAATATCAAGATTTTTTAATGCAGCGTTATTAAAATAAGCAAGTTCACCGTTAGTATTTATAACAAGAACACCTTCATTAATATTGTTTATTATTGTTCTAAGCCTACTTTTTTCGTAAGATATTTCTAATAAACTTGCTTCTCGTTCTTGTCTTAATTTTTCTGCTTCAATTAGGAGTTTACGATGTTTATATCCTATATCAAGCTGATGTAAAATTTCTTCGGGAGTAAATGGTTTTGATATGTAATTATATGCACCAAGTCGGGTGGATTCTATTGCCGTATCGATACTTGCATATGCAGTGGCAATAAAACAAACTGTATTAGGATATTTGGCTTTTATTGTTTGAAGAACTTCCAAACCTTCAATATCCGGCATTTTTAAATCTATAACTGCTAAATCAAATTCTTCGCTTGTACCTTTTACAATTCCTTCTGTTCCGTTTTCAGCAGTATCTACGAAAAAGCCCTCCGATTCAAGCAACCTTTTGGTACCTAATCGGAGCCCTTTTTCATCATCAACAATCAAAATTTTAGCCATAACTCAAACATATAATATAATAAGATTTTAATATCTTAAGATATTAATGTTTTTTGTAAAAAAAAAGCTAAAAAATTAAAAATTTTCCAATTTCGATATTAATTCTTCAATAACAACAGGTTTATTTAATAAACCGTCACATTTAATCCATTCTTTCTCTTCTTCGGTAGCCGAACTAAATTTAAATCCCGTTTCATAAGTTGCGGAAGTTAACATAAACACTGGTATTTGCTTACCCAATTCAGTTCTTTTAATTCTATGGCATAAAATAAAGCCGCTATCATGTTGTTCCATAATTAAATCCACAACACAAGCATTTGGTTTTTCTGCTACAAACGTATTATATCCTTCTTCTCCGCTTTCTGCAGTTACAACTTCAAATCCTTTAGATTCGAGTAATAGTTTATTTTGCTCCAATAAGTCGATATCATCATCGACAAGTAAAATTTTTCTGTATTTTTCCGTAATTTCCATTATAACTCCGTGTTATTCAAAATTATTTAATTTCGTAACTTTTAAAGGTAATTTTATAGTAAATTCCGTACCTTCTTTTAAAGTACTTTTTACTCTAATATCACCTCTATGCATTTTAATAATTCCATATGTAATAGCTAAACCCAAGCCTGTTCCTTTCCCCATTTTTTTTGTAGTAAAAAACGGAGTAAACAGTTTTTTTATATTTTCGTCAGAAACTCCGCAACCTGTATCTTTAATTTTAATTATAACATCCTTTTCGGTATTATCTACCGCAATTTCCAATTTTTTTACTTCACTTTCTTCCATAGCTTCGCAGGCATTTCCGATCACATTAATAAAAACTTGCTTTAGCTGATCAACATCCCCTTCAATTTCAATATCGGAAGTATTGTCGTTTAATATAAATTCAATACTTCTATTTTCGGGTTTTACTAATACAACTTTTATTACATCATTCAATAAATCAGAAATGTGTACTGTCGAAACATTTAATTTGCCTTGTCTTGCAAAATTAAGCAAATTTGAAACAATATTTTTACATCTAACAGCTTCTTCAATAATAAGTTTCAAATCTTCAACACCTTGTTGATCTCCCATCTTTTTTTCAAGATCTCGTTTTAGCATTGAAGAATAAAGCATTATTGAACCAAGCGGATTATTTATTTCGTGAGCCACTCCGGCAGCTAATTGCCCTATTGAAGCCAATTTTTCTGCACCTGCAAGAGCATCTTGTGTGTCTTTTAACTCTGTATAAGCTTTCTCAAGCTTATCAATTAAATATGGCAAACACATCTCTTGCTCTGCCAAATCTTTTGCTATTGCAATTGCATACTCCCTACAGGTTTTATACCCGCAAGCACCACAATTTAATTCATCTTTTTTGCTCAGTTTATTTGTCTTAGCCAATATTTCACGAATTTTTTCTTCGGTCGGCATGGGACGTCTTTGATTTTTATTATAAAAACTACGCCTTAAATCAATATTTCTACTATTATAAATTTCACTTTTCCACACATTTTTATCTAAAAAGTTAATGTGTTTTTCAACATAATCAATCACTTTTTCACGTTTTGCATAATAATTTAAATCACTATCAATAGCAGGTCCGTTAATACAACCTTCGCAGAATAAGACATCCACAAATTTAGATTTTATTCTTTCTTCTGCTATGTCGTTAATTACCTGAACAACTTTATCTTTCCCTTCAACAACAATAATCTCTTTAG
>CALGLM010000299.1 GCA_937930275.1 uncultured Ignavibacteria bacterium | reverse complement strand
CCGATTCTTCTAATTTTTTTTTCTTCAAGCATTCTTAATAATTTTACCTGCAGCCCTAAGCTCATATCCCCAATTTCATCAAAAAAGAAAGTTCCGTGATTTGCAAATTCCAGCAAACCGGGTTTAGTTTTTACCGCACCGGTAAACGCACCTTTTTCGTACCCAAACAATTCACTTTCAAATAAATGCTCCGGCAAAGCGGCACAATTTAAAGGAACAAAAGGTTCGTTGTTTCTTTTGCTAAGTTCGTGAATTGCTCTTGCAAATAACTCTTTTCCCGTACCGCTTTCTCCGGATATAAGCACATTCATATTTCCGGGAGCAATTTTTTTAATTGTATTTATCAAACTTGCAATCTTTTCGCCTGCGTATATTATCCCAAGTTTGTTTAGTTTCTCTTCCCCCGCTTCACTGATAGGTTGAATATTTTTTAAACTATTTTTTAATGCCCGTTCAATCACTTCAAACAAACCGGAAGCCGTAAACGGTTTTTCAATAAAATCAAATGCACCTTCTTTTACTGCTTCAACACTATTTTCTATAGTTCCGTAACCGGAAATCATTATAACCGGTGTATCGGGAAATCTATTTAATGCGGCACGTAAAATATCCATACCGCTTTCATTTTTAAGCATTAAATCAGTTAATATTAAATCAAATTTTTTATTACTTACTAATTCAATAGCACTATTTTTATCGCTTTCGGTTGTAACTGCAAAATTACCTTTATGCTCTAAAATCTTTTTAAAGCTTTCAAGCATTTCCGGTTCATCATCAACCACAAGTATATTAATCATATCAACCCTTAATTCTTGTTAAAAACTATTGTAAATGTCGTTCCTTCATTTGGTACGCTTTCGCATAAAATTTCGGCATTATGATTTTTGCATATATTTTTAACAATATATAATCCCAAACCTGTTCCTTTACCTGCAGATTTAGTTGTATAAAACGGATTATAAATGTTTGAAAGAGAATACTCATCAATCCCGCATCCGAAATCTTTAATTTTAATTATTCTTTTACCTTGTTCGTCAAATAAATATATCATAATACTGCTATTATTATTTGATGCATCAACCGCATTTTTAATTAAATTTGTTATTGCCTGCTCAATTTGTACAGCGTCTCCTTTTATCTTCATATTATCTATTTTAATTTCTTTTTCAATTCTAATATTTCTTTTTTTAGTTAAAAACTCAAATAACAAAATAGTATCATTAATAATTTTCTCAATATCTACATCTGTAAACTCTGTTTTATTTCTCTTACTATGTTTTAATATACTTCCCGTAATTTTAGAGATACTTTGCAATCTATTAAATATCACATTCATATCGTTTTTGTATGGATCAAAAACAGGATCGTTATCAAAGCTCATATTCAAATAATCGGCTCTACTTAAAACAATAGCCGTATGGTTATTAATTTCATGTGCCATTTCTGCCGCTAATTCTCCAACGGTTATCAGTTTATCGGCTCTGTATAATTCCGCATAATGCAATTCTTCAATTCGCTCTTTTGATTTTTTTAGCTCGGCTATCATGTTATTAAAACTTTTTGTTAAATACCCAATTTCGTCATCCTTTGCATATTCAACTTTTACATCCAAATTACCGTTTGCAACTTTTTCAATAACATTTATAAACTTGCTTAAAGGATTGTTTATTAAAGTCATAAATAATACATACAAGCAAAAAGTAAGAAGAATTAGTATAGCCAAACCCATAAAAATCATATGAGTAATACCCGTATAAAATTTTACTTCTGCCTTAGTTAAGTCACTATCAATATCTAAATAAGCAATATTAGTTTTGTCATTGTGGCAGCCCCTACATTCCGGTTTATTCTTTATCGGAATTACAATAGAATATACTCCTTCGTTATTTAATCTTGAAACCCTATTTTGATTTTGCTTAAATCTGTTTATATGATCTTTAGCAACAACGTGCATATTTGTGTTTGTTTCGGTACTATCGCTTGAATGAGTAATTTTTCCGTTTTCCTTAAAAATTCTAATTTTAACAATATTAGGATTTAATGCAATTTTTTCTAATATATGTCTAACATTTTTTTGAAAACCTTGCATCATTGCATAATTTAACCCATGTTCAATTAAATCAACCGTCCCTTTAATCATATATTCATTTCTCTGTTCAAAATTTTCTTTAAGCTGAGTTAACAAAAAAAATATCGGAATACCGATTGTTATTAAAATAATTGCTAAAGAAAATATAATAAACTTAGTTTTTATTTTTTTCAACATATAAATCCCACAAGTAATTATTACAATATAATAATATTTTACGAAAAAACTGCGACATTTATGTCACAGTGTGACACAAATAAGACATTTAATTCTGATATTTATTATTTTTTTTGAGTAAATATACAAAAAATCATAATAAATAAGATGATTTTTTCTTATTAAGTAATAAAATACCTTTGGTATGTTTATTGCTTAAAAGATAGTATGAAAACAATAATATTTAGTAAAGACGAAGAATTAATAAGGTTTATAAGCTCAAGCTTAAATAGTGAAACTGAGATTATCATCTACCGATCTATAGATAGTCCTATTGACGCCTTTGCATTAACAATTGTTGAGCACCCTGCTCTTTTAATTATTGATGACGATTTAATAAAACCAAATACAGTATCGTTCTTAAAAAATATAAAAAGTATTGGGAAACAAAATTTTATTATTCTAATTACTTCAAATGAAAGTTTGGATTTCGGTCGAGAAGTTAGCTCACTCGGTGTATTACATTATTCAATTAAACCTTGCAATTTTGTGATATTAAATGAGTTTATTACTTCGATTATAAAATATACCATCAACATAAAATAAATATTTTCGGAGGAAAATATGATTAGAAAAACAGTACTAACAGTAATTATTACAATTATGGTAAGTACATTTACTTTTGCACAAAACTATTATTTGGGTGTTGATAACGGTTCGCAACAAGGATGTATTACTTGCCACCCGACTAAAGTTACGGAATGGAAAATGAGCATGCACTCTGTAGCGCAAGATTCATTAGTTTCAAATCCGGGCTACAAAGGTTATTGCTTACCTTGTCATAACACAGGTTGGGATGTAAATGTTGTTAACTACGGAGCGGATGAATATGTAACAATTAATCCTAACCAAACATGGTTAGTTAACGATGAAACAAATTTCAATCGTGTTAAAAACGTTCAATGCGAATCTTGCCACGGTCCTAAAGGAACGGCAAATCATACAGTTGATTTTGGACATATGAGCCAACCAAATGATTACTCTGCTGCTAACTGCGGTGTTTGTCACGAAGGAACTCATCATCCTTATTATAGCGAATGGCAACAGTCATTACACGCTTCAGGACCTCCTAGCTCGGTTACCAACCGTCAAACAAGAGGTGCTTGTTTTAAATGCCATTATGCACAAGATTATATTGCATACTTAGCTAATCCAAATTATGATTACACTAACTTTGTACCGGACGGTAACTTAGAAATAATTACCTGTGTTACCTGCCATGATCCGCACGGAAACAACAATCCGGGCAATTTAAGAGTTAGTCAACAAGGTCAGTCTGTATGTGATGTTTGCCATACTTCTCAAGTAACCGGACCGGTTAATGTTAACACTACTCCGCACCATGCAACAAGTGATGCTTATAGCGGTTCTCCATATTTTGGTTATCAATACCCGGGACAAACATACCAAAATTCTGTTCACACAAACTTGCAAGAAAGATGCGTTGCTTGTCACGTTCATACTTCTCCTTATATTTCGGAAACACAACCGGCTGTAACAGGTCACAAATTTGAACCACGTGTTGAAGCATGCGAAGAATGTCATACTGATTTTATTGCAACAGTTGATACTTCAAACCATGAAAAAAGGTTTGATTATAGGGGAACTCAAACTTTAATAAAATCTTTGATGTCTCAACTTCAAGCAAAATTAGATGCAGCTACATCTGCCGATTCTGCAACCTTTGAATTTAAAGCTGCAAAATATAATTTAAGTTCTGTAGATGCCGAAGGTAGTCATGGTATCCACAATACTAAATTAGTTAAAAAATTATTGGAAGATGCACTTGCAAACTTCAATCCAACAGGAGTAGAAGTAGAAAACGGATTACCGACTGATTTTAGTTTAAGCCAAAATTATCCTAACCCGTTCAACCCTTCAACCACAATCAAATTTGAATTGCCGAAAGAAAGCAATGTAAAACTAACTATTTTTGATGCATTAGGCAAAAAAGTTGCCGTACTTGTTGATGAAAACATGTCTGCAGGAATTTACAGATATACATGGAATGCAGAAGGAAATTCATCCGGTATCTACTTCTTTAAATTAGAAGCAGGTAACTTTACCTCAACTCGTAAGATGATGCTAATCAAATAGTCAATTTCCGTGTTACTCCTATAAAAATCCCTCTCGTTTTATCAGAGAGGGATTTTTTTTTGAAAAAAAATATTTCCCTAATACTATAATAATTTTTTTAGCAATATTTTTTAATTATATTATATTCTTAAAAAATTATAAATATTAATAATGAAATATTCAGTATTTTATTCAAACGAGCCAAAGGAATATAAAGCAATTGCCGAAATTTATTCAAATATTCCTCATGATTCAGTAAATACTGTTTTGCTTTTTATTTCCGAAAATTACGATCTTAAAATGATATCGGCGGGAATTAAAAAAGTTTTTGAGGGGATGCAAATATTTGCTTGCACATCTAAAACTTTAATTTACAACAATTCTTTTAAAAGCTATGGAATTGTTGCAATTGGTTTTTATAAAGAAGATGTAAATTCAGAAATAATTTATATACGTGATATCAATGATTTTTCAAATAATAAGGCTGAGCTATTTAGTTTAAATTTTAAAACAAAAAATTCGGATTTTTTTAAATACCCAAGTTCGTATATCGGAATTATTTTTTATAACAATCTGCTAAATAATGAGATAAGTTTACAATTATCTCAGTTTTTTAATCCCATCAATATTATGGGGGTCATCCCTTCTTCTTCCAATTTGACTCCGCTTTTTTTCAACGGAGAATGTTTTTCGGAAAAGAGTGCCGTACTATTAATTTTAAAATGCAAAACGCAAATAATTCCCTATAATTTAGCTAATGTTTTGCCTACGGAGCAACCTTTAGTAGTTACTTTTTGTAATGAATCAGAAAGAGTTGTTTACGAACTAAATTCAGAAAAAGCAGCTAACGTAATATCTAAATTGATCGGTTGTAATATAACAGATATTGATGAAAATAAACTTAATAATAATCCTTTACTTATCCGTTATAAGAATAAAATTGCCCCGATAGTAATTAAGCGGATAAATGAAATTGATCTTAGTATCGAGTTTTTTATTAAAGTTACGCTTGGTACTGTATTACGACTTGGAATTAATGATGATATATGCGGTTCAACACAAAAACATTTAATTGAATTGGAAAAAACTTTAGGTAACTTTAAATTCAATTTAATTTTTGATAGTACATATAGATATTTAAATGCAAAACAAAATAATATATTAAAATCATACTCCGAATCATTTAATAATTTTAATTGTTACGGATGTACGACACAAACGGAATATTTGCAAGGGATAAATCATAATAGCACGTTATCAGGCGTCGCTTTTTTGGAATGAGTGAATTTTCATGGAACAACTTAAGATTGAAGAATTAGAAAAACGAATTAACATTCTGGAACAAGAGCTCAAAGCAGCAAAATCAATTAATGCCATTTTAATACAAAAAATAGAAAACGAAAGTATTCCTTTTTTTGCTAACGGTTCAGTTATTGCTTCAGATAGTTATTTGCGTGAGTCAGTTATACGTCAGACTAAAAATCTTGAACACAAAACAGAAGAATTGAATTCGTTAATTGCCGAAAACGAAAAAAAAGATTTTGCATTAAAGCTAAGTGAAACAAAGTTTAAAGCTTTTTTTGAAATTTCAATTGTCGGTTTTGTAATTTCCGACACTTCGGGTAAATTAATTCAATTCAATAATAAATTTGCTAATATGTTTGGATATAAGAATGATGAATTACAGAATAAAAACATTAGCATACTATTTTCGGAAATCGGATATAAAACTGACGAACTATTGTTTGATAAATTACACAAAGGAATTATTAGCAGTATTAATGTAGAACGAGTTCTTTTTAAAAAAAGCGGTGAGCCGATTCCGGTCGAAATTTCGGTAAGATTGTTTTTTGACGAGCATGAAAACAAACATTATTTTGGTAGCATTATTCAAGACCTTTCCGAAAAGAAAAAAGAAGAAGAAAAACGTAAAAGTATTGAAGATAGATTTCGTAGATTTACCGAAAACTCGCCCGTATTTGTTTGTGCTTTTGATACTGATTTTACTATTTATTACGTAAATCCTGCTTTATGTAAGTTTATGAAGCTAACTAAAGAAGAATTAATAGGTAAAAAATTTCACGATTTCATAAAGCTAAAAAGTAATAAAGATTATGCAATATTTAGGCTTAAAAACTTAACTCCCGAAAGCCCTATCGAAACACACGACCAAATGTTTACTGATCCTGATGGTGATACAAAGTGGCAGCAGTGGACAAATATTGGATATTTTGACAAAAACGGTAAACTTATTGATTATCACTCAATAGGTATTGACATCACTGATCGAAAACTTTTTGAAGCCCAGATATTACTTGCTAAAGAAAACGCAGAACGTTCCGAAAAAATGAAGCTTGCTTTTTTAACTCAAATTTCCCACGAAATTAGAACACCGGTAAACGGAATATTAAGTTATTTAACTTTAGTAAAAGAGTACTTTACTTATAAACCGAAAGACGAAGTTAGCGATTATTTAAATTATTTTACTATAATTAATAAATCAGCTGAAAGACTTATAAGAACTATTGATTTGATACTTAATTTATCTGAATTACAAACTAAATCGTACTCTCCCCAATTTGGATATATAAATGCAAAAGAAACTTTAAAAAATATATTTAAGTTGCATGAACCGGAAGCTATAAAAAAAGGACTTGAATATAGATTTAAATTCAACTCCGATTATACCGAATTTTTTACCGATGAATATGCTTTTACTCAAATATTTGATAACCTAATAGTAAATGCCCTAAAATTTACTGAAAGAGGATCAATAGTTTTGGAAGTAAATGATACCGATACAATTTCATTTACTGTTAGTATAAGTGATACCGGAATAGGCATAAGCGATGAATACCAAAAGAAAATATATACTCCGTTTTCACAAGAATATACCGGTTACAATAGAAAGTATGAAGGAAACGGACTTGGTTTAGCGCTAACTAAATTGTATGTTGAAGTGACTAACGCCGAAATTTCCTTTAAAAGCAAAAAAGGTGTCGGTACCCAGTTTAATATTAGATTTTTTAGATAATTAAATAGTGACTGTGTTAAAAGTTCATTTTTAGTGCCAGTAAATACTTATATGGGTTTAATTTAATATTACAAAACTTTCTACGTAAAGTTATTAAACCTTCTCCGTAAGTTTTACCACAATATTTAAAAACATTGCCTGATTGAATGTTA
>CALGLM010000298.1 GCA_937930275.1 uncultured Ignavibacteria bacterium | reverse complement strand
CAAATACGGTATTTTCCTTTTTACCAATAACTTTAATAACATCTTCGGCTTTTATGCCTACAACCAAAACTAAATTAACTTTATCCAAAGCGTTTACGCATGCATCTGCAACCCGTTGAACGGTAGGGATACCCCAAATTTTATGGAGCATTTTAGAAGTGTGAGATTTTATCCTTTTTCCGTGCCCTGCAGCTAAAATAATAGCCGTTTCGTTACAGTTATAATTAATGCTGTCGGAGTATTCTTTAATTAATTCGGTAACAACTTCGTTATTGCTCATTTAATCCCCTATAAATTTATATTAATTTTTAAAAATATCACTTTAAATTACTTATTACATTTAATTTTAGCTAAAAAAAAATTAAATTGCATGATAAAAATAAGGAAATAATGCAAGAATGAAAAAAATATTGCTATTTGTTTTTTGTTTTGTTTTAGTTTCGGGTGTTATAACTGCTCAAACGCGTTCTTTTGGACTTGGAATAATGGCGGGTGACCCTTCGGGCTTGAACGGTAAATATTATCTTAATTCTGTAAATGCTGTTGAAGTCGGATTGGGTGTCGGTGTTTTTGGCGGGGATAATTCATTTGCAATGCATGTTGATTATTTATATCATAATTATGATGTTATAAAAGCAACCGAAAAATTTCCTATATTTTACGGATTCGGAATTAGGATAAGGTCTAAAGAAGAAGCAGAATTTGGATTGGGAGTAAGAGGGATTATCGGTATTCAGTGGGTTAGTCAAACTATGCCTATAGATATATTTTTACACGTGGCTCCTGTATTTAAGTTGCTTCCTGCCACCAAGTTTGGGGTTGACGGTGCACTTGGCGTAAGATATTATTTTTAACCATATACAACTAATAAATCCGGGGAGGAATTATGAATACTTATTTACGATTAAAAATGCTTTTATTTTTTGTTCTGTTTACTGCCGTAACGTTTGCCCAAACTAAGGAATGGATTTATGTGGGTAAAATTAAATTTCCTGCCGCAGATTCTAATTACGTACAGCCATTTTTGTGTACAATGGATTCTCAAGACCGTTTGTATGTAATATCTTCTAAAACAACAAACTCGCATGCAAGAAACCAAATTTTTTATTTAGACCCTGCTCAATCAGAATTTACAAAATTTGTTGATTTTTTTGAAATCGGCGAAGAAGATTCGTTAAGCGGAAAAGTCGG
>CALGLM010000297.1 GCA_937930275.1 uncultured Ignavibacteria bacterium | reverse complement strand
AAATTGAGATGATTAAGTACGGAATAAAAGTTGCAAAAAAAGCAGGAATAAAAGCTGAAGAAGTTATTAATTGCTTAAATATTGAAGAATTTATAAAATATATTAATAGAAAAGTAAACCGCAAAGTAACTTGGAGTAAAAATGGACTTGAAAGAGTTAATTAGAAGTATTCCCGATTTTCCCAAAAAAGGGATAATGTTTAGGGATATTACCACATTGCTGAATCACCCTGAAGGATTTAATTTTGCTTTAGAGGAATTGTACAATTATGCTAAGGACAAAAATATTACTAAAGTTGTCGGAATTGAATCACGCGGATTTATTTTAGGAGGAGCACTTGCAATTAAGTTAGGTGCAGGATTTGTTCCTATAAGGAAACCGGGAAAACTTCCGGCAGCAACAATAAGTGAAAGCTATTTTTTGGAATACGGAACCGATTCTATTGAGATTCACAAAGACGCAATAAATCCGGGTGATAGAGTTTTGCTTCATGACGATTTGTTGGCAACCGGCGGAACTATGCAAGCAGCGTGTAAATTAGTTGAAAAGCTTGGAGCAGAAATTGTGCAGATTTCTTTTTTAATTGACCTTACATTTTTAGGAGGCGGGTTAAAGTTAAACAGCTATGATGTAAAATCGTTAATTAAATACGATAGCGAATAGTTTAAATCTTCCATTTTAAGGGAGAAATTAGAACTACAAATTCTCCCTTAATTGTTTTTTGCGGTAAATCATTTAATATATCTTGTGGATATCCTTCCCAACTTTCTTCAAACATTTTAGTTAATTCACGATAGACCAGAATAAATCTTTCAGGCATATATTCATTTAACTCTAAAATTAGTTTTTCAATACGATACATAGATTCATATAAAACGATTGTGCGTTCTTCATTAGCTAACGATTTTAATTTAGTTTGGCGTCCTTTTTTTTGAGGTAAAAATCCTTCAAAGATAAATGAATCTGTGGGAATTCCGCTTATACTTAAAGCTAAAATAGCAGCATTAGCACCCGGAATGCCGGAGACTTCAATTCCCAGTTTTTTAGCTTTATTAACAAATCGACCGCCCGGGTCGCTTATTGCCGGCGTTCCCGCATCAGAAATTAGTGCAGCAGATTCACCGTCTAATATATGCTTGCAATAGCTTTCAATTTTTTTCTCTTCGTTTCCTGCATTTAAGACATATAACTTATTCTTTATTTCATATTTGTTTAAAAGAGCAGAACTAACTCTTGTATCTTCGCATACAATAAAACTTACTTTGCGTAATATTTCTAAAGCACGAAAAGATATATCATTTAAATTACCAATAGGAGTTGCTACAACGTATAATTTACTTTTTTCCATAACCGACAAATTATTTTACTACAAAAATAAGAAAATAATAAACATGTTTAATAAAATATTTTTAGATTATGCAATATTAAAAATAAATGAGTAATTATTGTTTTTATTTTTGGATATTTATTAAAAATTACCGATTTTAAAATAACAAAACTTAAAGGTGCTTATGAATAAAACTATCGGTATTAGAAGAGAAGATAAAAACAAATGGGAAGTTAGAGTTCCGATTATTCCGGATGCTGTTAAGTTGATTAAAGACAAATGGGGGATTAATAGTATTGTTCAACCATATGCCACTCGTGCATTTAAGGACGAAGAATATCTTAAAGACGGAGCAGAAATTAATGAGGATTTATTAAAAGCAGACATAATTTTTGCTGTTAAAGAAGTACCGATTAATTTATTGTTGGAAAATAAAACATATTTGTTTTTTTCTCATACAATAAAAGGTCAAAGTTATAATATGCCTTTATTAAAGGCTTTATTAAATAAAAAATGTACTTTGATAGACTATGAATGTATTAAAGATAATAAAGGTAGACGCCTTGTATTTTTTGGAAAATATGCCGGTTTAGCCGGAATGATTGATGCTTTACACGGTTTAGGTAAAAGACTTGATTATTATGGAAAAAAATCACCGTTTTTACATATAAAACCTGCTTATGAATATTTGGATTTAGAAGATGCAGAATTGCACATAAAAAATATTGCCGCAGAAATAGTTGAAAACGGATTATTGTATCCTTTAGTTTTTGGGTTTGCAGGATATGGGAATGTATCCAAAGGTGCGCAAGAAATATTTGACTTATTACCTAATGAAGTTATAACTCCGGAAGATTTGATTAAGAACAAAAACAATTTGGAGAATAAAATATATAAAGTTATTTTTGAAGAAAAGCATATGGTAAGACCTATAAATAATGATTATTTATTTGATTTAAATGATTATTATAAAAACCCGAATAATTACGAATCTAAATTTGAAGACTATTTACCATATATCAATGTATTAATTAATGCTATCTATTGGGATGCAAGATATCCTCGCTTAGTAACTAAGCAATATTTAAAAGAAAATGATATATCAAATTTCTTTATTATAAGCGATATAAGCTGCGATATTGACGGTGCAATAGAAATTACACATAAGTCAACAAAACCTGATGAACCGGCTTATACTTACAATCCAAAGAATAACAGCTTTATAGACGGTTATTCTGGAGAAGGAATAGTTAATATGGCAGTAGATAATTTGCCCTGCGAGTTACCAAGAGATTCTTCGGTAGCATTCAGTAACTCATTATTTCCTTTTATAAAGGAAATAGCGCATGCAGATTATTCTAATGACTTTTCTGATTTGGATCTTTGCAACTCAATTAAAAATGCAATTATAACACATAAAGGTGAGTTAACACCTCAGTATAAATATTTAGAGAAATATTTGTAACTTTTAAATGGTGGATTATGAACAACGTATTAGTATTAGGAGCAGGTTTAGTAACCAAACCTATAGTAAAATATTTATTAAATTTAGGAACTGTTAAAGTAACAGTTGCAAGCAGAACGGTTAGTAAAGCAGAAGCACTTATCGAAAACCATCCAAATGGTAAAGCTGTAGCTATTGATGTAAAAAATGATATTGACTTAGAAGAAATTGTTAAACTTAACGATATTATCATAAGCCTTTTACCTTATACTTTTCATGTTAAGGTAGCAGGATATTGTTTAAAGTATTTAAAACACTTAGTAACAACCTCGTATGTTAGTGCTGCAATGCAAAGCTTAAATGAAGAAGCAGCCTCCAAAGGACTATTATTCTTAAATGAAATTGGTTTAGACCCCGGCATTGACCATATGAGTGCAATGAAAATTATTGATGAAGTAAAAGCAAAAGGGGGAAGAGTAATTTCATTTGAATCTATATGCGGCGGATTACCGGCTCCCGAAGCAAACGACAATCCTTTCGGATATAAATTTTCTTGGAGTCCACGCGGTGTTGTTATGGCAGGCAGAAACAACGCACATTTTTTAAAGAACGGTGAAGATGTAATAATTGAAGGAAAAAATTTATTTAAGAATTATTGGTATAAAGAAGTTGAAAGTTTAGGTAAATTAGAAGTTTATCCCAACCGAGATTCTTTGATTTATAAACAGCTTTACGGTTTAAAAGATGCAAAAACTATATTTAGAGGAACATTTAGAAATATTGGTTGGTGTGATACTATTTTTAATATATCACGTTTAGGATTTTTGGATGACACATTAAAGATTGAGCTTAAGGAAAAAACTTTAGTAGAAATTACAGCGTCATTAATTAACACTAAAAACATAGAGAATATTAAAAATGAGATTGCGGCAAAATTAGAATTATCTGTTGAAGACGAAGTAATAAAAAAATTAGAATGGTTAGGATTATTTAGCGGTGAAAAAATATCTTCAGATCCGACATATTTAGATATTTTAGCAAATAGGATGTTAGAAAAGATGCCCTATAAGCCGGGTGAAAGAGATATGATTGTTTTGCAACATGATTTTATAGCCGAATACAATAATAAAAAAGAACACATAACTTCATTGTTAATAGATTATGGTATACCGTATGGCGATACTTCTATGGCACGAACGGTTAGTTTGCCGGCTGCAATTGCCGTTAAATTAATTATTGAGAAAAGAATTAATTCTATCGGCGTTCAGATTCCGGTAATTCCGGAGATTTATTTACCGGTTATGGAAGAATTAGAATCAATGAATATTAAATTTAAGGAGAGCATAAAAGAATTTTAAGCAAAAGCCCTTTCAAATTAATTTTGGAAGGGCTTTATTTTGTTATTTTATTAACATCAATTTTTTCACCGAAGAAAAATTACCCGATTCCAAGCGATATATATATATACCGGTTGATAAATTTTCCGCATTAAAGTTAATAGAGTATTTTCCTTTATTCTTATATTCTTTAACCAAAGTACAAATTTCTTTTCCCAAAACATCGAATACTTTTAATGAAACTTGGTTGTCTTCCGGTAATATATAATTTATTGTTGTTACCGGATTAAAAGGATTCGGATAATTTTGTGATAATTCAAATTCTAAAATTACGTTAAATTCAATTTCCACAATTTCCGAAATTTTATAACTTCCGTCAAAATCAATTTGTTTTAGTTTATACTTGTAAAAACCGTGTGTAGTAGGCGTATCCCTAAAAATATACTGATGTATCTCAGTTGTTGAACCGTTACCGGGTACAAACGAAATGGTTTCCCATTTACTGTTATCAGTTGAGCGCAATACTTCAAAGCCTTTATTGTTTGTTTCTGTTGCCGTTGACCAATTTAATACTATCTCGTCATCAGTTGTATTTGCCGTAAAAGATACTAATTCTACCGGAATCGGGTTAGTAGGAGCGAGTTGAATATTTAAATTATTAGCGTAACGATTAACAACAGTAACTCCTGAAATTTGTTTTGTAAAATAATTAGGAGCTGATATTTTTAGTGTATATGTCCCTGGGGCAATCATCTTTGAATAAAAACCGTTGCTACCGTCAGAATAAATATGAGAGCTATCCTGTGCAGTATCATGATTTAGGACTTCAATTTTAGCTTTAATCGGTGCACCGGAATTTTCATCCGTAATAATTCCTTTAATGCCAAATAAAGATTGTTCTATATAATTAAGAAATGATCGCTTATTATACTCCCAATGAGCAGGTAATAAAGACGGACTTAATAATTTAGTATCAGAAATTTCGATTGTCATTTCTCTACATTTACCGAAATAAGTATAATAATCTTGTTTTCCACCGGCAACACGGTACCAATCATAACCGTTCGTTATGCCGTCATTATATTCATTCATGTAAGAGGAAGGAGCAAATTTTTGACATGTGTCTGCATATTCATGTGCTATATACTGCATCCATATATCATCAACATGACGTCTTGACCAAGTATCCCAAGGATAGTTTACAACTTCAGTTCCGCCGTGAAAATTTACCGACATTGTAAAAATATTTTGATTAATAATATTCATAAATGCAATAGTTTCCGGTTGCCAAGCATATCCGTCCGGGTGTTGACCGTCTGCAGGATCCCAAAAATTTCTATTTACGTCCACATAATTTGCATTGTAACGTGTAGATCCGTTAACAGTACTATTACCTCCTTTATAAGTACCGTCCGGGTTTGAATCCGGATTAATCCATATTTCACAATTGTCCAATATGTTTTTAATTCTCGGATTAGTACTGTACGAAGTTAACAACGAATCAATTAATCTTAACATTAATACAAAACCTGTGGTTTCATCACCGTGAATCGTACTACTTAACATTACTTTTGGTTCGGCTTCCTTAGTCGTAACATTTTTGCTTATT
>CALGLM010000296.1 GCA_937930275.1 uncultured Ignavibacteria bacterium | reverse complement strand
GATAGAAATCACAAAAATCGAATAAATCACACAAATCATAGTTAATATTAAAGGGTTACTTTAGAACAAGTTATAAAAAACAACTCGCACTATTTATATTATTCGAGAAAAATTTCTCTTTTTACTTGACAATTTGTTTTGCGTTTATTATTTTTAATAGTGAAATTTTTCTCGATATGTAAATTTCGATTGGAGACAAAATATGATAGAATCAAAAACAAAGCCGACACCGGAACCGACATTAAGGCGTTTACCAAAGTACTTAAACGTATTAACGGTACTTAAAGAAAAAAACATATTGGAAGTAAGCAGCACCTTAATAGCCAATGAATTAGGATTAGATCCTACTCAGGTTCGTAAAGACATACAATATACGGGAATAGAAGGAAAACCTAAAACGGGTTTTAACACGGATGAATTAATAAAATCGATAAGATCTTTTTTAAATTGGGATAACACTACGGATGCTTTTATTGTAGGTATCGGAAGTTTAGGTACTGCAATACTTGGTTATAAACAATTTAAATTGCACGGAATTAATTTTGTTGCCGCATTTGATACCGATACCGAAAAAATTGGTCAATATATACACGGAATACCGGTTTTACCAATCGAAAAACTTACTAATTTGACTTCAAGAATGAAAGTGCATATAGGCGTATTAACTGTTCCGGCAAGTGCTGCACAAGCGGTTGCCAATATGATGATTGAGGGCGGAATTCAAGCAATTTGGAATTTTGCCCCAACTCATATTAAAGTTCCGGATAACGTAATTGTTGAAAATGCACAATTAACACATAGTTTGGCAGTAATAACAAGAAAATTGAGTGAATATAATTTTAATTTAGGAGATAATTTATATGACTACACAATCTGATTCGTCATATTCATTACGAAAATTTGAAAAAGTGTGTGAAATACTAAAGAAACATGACAACAATCCCAACAAATTAATTCCTATTTTACAGGAAGTACAAGAAGAATACCGTTTTTTACCTCAAGAAGTTTTAACTTTTGTGGCTACTTCGGTAAATTTACCTCCGGCAAAAGTATATGGCGTAGCAACATTTTATGCCCATTTTGCTTTACAGCCAAAAGGTAAATATGTAATTAAAGTATGTGACGGTACTGCTTGTCACGTTAAAGAATCTATTCCTATTGTAGATGCAATTATGAAAAAATTGGATTTAGATTACAATAGAAGAACTACTAACGATATGCTATTTACTTTAGAAACCGTTTCATGTTTAGGTGCCTGCGGTTTAGCTCCTGTTGTTGTAATTAACGACGAAGTACACCCAATGATGTCACCCAAAAAAATTGTTGATGTTTTAGATCAAATTATCGAAAAGGAGAAAGCTAATGAAGACGTTGCTTGCTGATTTAGAATCTATTAAAAACGAATATTTACAGAAATCGAAAGAGATAAAAAAACGTGTGATTGTTTGTGCCGGTACGGGTTGTATTGCAAACGGAAGTGATAAAGTATTTAAAAAATTCAAAGAGTTAATTTCTGATTCCGGTTTAGAATTGGTTTTAGATCTAAAATTTGAGCATCATTCTGATAAATCGACGCATTTAACAGAAAGCGGCTGCCAAGGATTTTGTCAAATGGGTCCTTTGGTAGATATTGAACCGGACGGAATATTATATGTTGGCGTAAAAGAAAATGATGTTGAAGATATTGTTAATGAAACTTTAATAAATCATAAATTAGTCGAAAGACTACTTTTTAAAGAACCTCGTACAAAACAAGCATGTAAAGGACACGGTGATATTAGTTTTTATACTCGTCAACATCGTTTTGTATTAAAGCAGTGCGGAATGGTTGACCCTAACGATATAAACGAATATATAGCTTTAGACGGTTATTCTGCAGCAAAAAAAGCAATTTTGGAAATGACTGATAAAGAAGTTTGTGACGAAATGATTGCTTCGGGACTAAGAGGACGTGGCGGCGGCGGATTTCCTACAGGAAGAAAATGGGACTTAACACGAATCCAAAAATCTGACGATAAATATGTAATATGTAACGGTGACGAAGGTGACCCGGGTGCTTTTATGGATAGAAGCGTAATGGAAGGAAACCCGCACAGCGTAATTGAAGGTATGATGATTGCCGCTAAAGCTATAGGTGCAAATAAAGGTTATGTTTATGTACGTTTAGAATACCCTTTGGCTGTTAAAAGAATTAAAAATGCAGTTGCAGATGCCGAAAAATTGGGAATTTTGGGTCAAAATATTTTTGGTTCAAATTTTAGTTTTACTATGGAAATTATGGAAGGGGCTGGTGCTTTTGTTTGCGGTGAAGAAACGGCACTTATGAGCTCGATTGAAGGTAAACGAGGTATGCCAAATCCTAAGCCCCCTTTTCCGGCTCAAAGCGGTTTATACGGTAAACCAACCGTAATTAATAATGTTGAAACTTTAGCTACTGTTCCTATTATTATTAGAGACGGTGCAATTAAATTTAGAGAATTGGGAAACCAAAGTTCGCCCGGAACAAAAACTTTTGCATTAACCGGACATGTTGCAAATACCGGATTAATCGAAGTTCCGTTTGGTACTACTTTACGCGAAATTGTTTTTAATATTGGCGGCGGTGTAACTACACGTGAAGGAAAAATAGATAATAACGCTTTTAAAGCCGTTCAAATAGGCGGACCTTCCGGCGGATGTTTAACAAAAGAACATTTAGATTTACCTTTAGATTTCGATTCGTTGGGTAAAATTGGTGCAATGGTAGGCTCGGGCGGATTAGTTGTAATGAATAATGCAACCTGCATGGTTCAAATGGCTAAATTTTTTATGACCTTTACGCAAAACGAATCGTGCGGTAAATGTGTATTATGCCGCGAAGGTACAAAACAAATGCTTGCAATTTTGGATGATATTACTGAAGGAAGAGCTACATTAGAAACATTAGATTTGTTGGAAAGATTAGCCATTGCGGTAAAAAAAGGCTCGTTATGCGGTTTAGGTAAAACAGCTCCTAATCCGGTGTTAGCAATGCTTGCTCATTTTAGAGAAGAATTTGACGCTCACGTAATAAATAAACGTTGCCCTACAGGTAAATGTAGTGCTTTAAGTACACCTCACGTTATTGAAGAAAAATGTAAAGGGTGCGGATTATGTATTAAAGTTTGTCCGGTAGGAGCTATTTCCGGAGAAAGAAAGCAGCCGCACGTTATTGACGAAGAGCTTTGTATTAAATGTGGTGCTTGTATTTCTACTTGTAGATTAAAGGCAATTGAAAATTAATTTTGTAGAGGAAAAAATGTACACTAACAATAAAGTTATTATAGACGGAAGAGAAGTTTTAATTGAAGGTGAAAAAAACGTATTAGAATTAATTCGTAAAGCCAAAATAGATTTACCGACTTTTTGTTATCATTCGGAATTAAGCGTTTTTGGTGCATGTAGGTTATGTATTGTAGATTGTGAAGGAAAAGGAGTTGTTGCATCTTGTTCCTTACCTCCCGAACCAAACATGAAAATTA
>CALGLM010000295.1 GCA_937930275.1 uncultured Ignavibacteria bacterium | reverse complement strand
AGGTTGCCTGCCATATTCGAAAAGATATCATTGTTTTATTTTTTCTAATCCAAACAAAAATTTCAGTAGTACAACAATAAAATTTTTCATTCTTTATTAATTTCCGAATTCCCTTTTTTAACTTCAATATCCACAAAATCGGCATCAATTATATCTTTTTCATCAATATTTGAGTGGGTGGGTTTTGTATAAGTTCTATAATTACTTGTTTTATTTCCTAAATTAAATATTTTTCTGCTAAAATAGTTTTTAATAATTCTATATAAGATATAAAACAAAATAAATAAAATAATATAACGCATTAAAACCTCTTTGAGGGATAAAAATACTCGATAAAGCTTCTATCTTCCTTAAAAATAGCTTCACATAAATTTTCAAAGTCATCCTTATTGTTTACAAAATCAATTTCGTTAGTATTAACAATTAATAAAGGAGTATTATTATATTTAAAGAAAAAATCATTATAAGCATTGGATAATTCTTGCAAATATTCACGCGAAATGTGCTTTTCCATTTTTCTGCCGCGCTTTTTAATATTATATAATAATTTATCAATTCCGGCTTGTAAATATATCACCAAATCCGGTTGACGCAATTCTCGCCTAAGATTATTATATAAACTTTCGTAAATATTTAATTCAGATAAACTTAAATTAACTGTGGCAAATATTCTATCTTTTTCAAAAGCATAATCCGAAATAATAAAATCACTAAAAATTTCTTCTTGATTAAGGAATTGTAATTGCTTAAACCTATTAACAAGGAAAAACATTTGAGCTTGAAAGGCGTATTTTTCACGTTCTTTGTAAAATTTTTCTAAAAACGGATTAATTTCAAATTCTTCTTGAATTAATTTTCCGCTATATTTTTCAATCAGTTTTTTTGATAAAGAAGTTTTTCCTACACCTATTACTCCTTCAATACAGATATATTTTATTTCAGACAATTTCTTCCTCGTTAAATTTTTTAACATCAACAATATATCTTACATCCGTTTTTTGTGCAATCTCATTTATCCTAATATTAAATAAAGGATGTACAAAATTTTCATCTATTTCATTTAACGGAACAATAACAAAATCCCGTAATAATATTTCGATATGCGGAATTTTTAAAAAACGGGTGTTTAAAACTAAGCTATTATAGAACAAAATGTCAACATCTATTTTCCTTGGTCCCCATTTTTTTGTTTTTATTCTTCCTAATTTTTCTTCAATATTTTTACAAAATTTTAATAATTCAAATGGTGAATAAGAAGTATTAATTTTACAAACCATATTAAAAAAATCATCTTGATTGGTTAACCCGTATGCTTTGGTTATATATAATGAGCTTAATGAAACTAACTTAATATTAGTATCAGTATAAATATACTTTAACGCATCAGTTAAGTTTTTCTTTTTATCACCCATATTACTACCTAAAGCAAGAAAGACATCACTCACCATGGGTTTTAATCACTTCTGCTTCAACATAATCAATTAATCCGCCGGCAGGCACATTATTCTTTCTAACGCGAACGGCAACTTTTTCTATTTGCGAATATTCCATAAGTAATCCGTCCGCAATAACAGTTGCCAACGTTTCAATTAAGTAGTATTTTTTATCATGAACGATGTTATTTATAAATTTATACACATCTGCATAATTAACTGTTTTTTTTAGGTCATCGTTTTTTGCCGCAGGTCCAAAATTTGTATAAATATCTACATCGGCATCAAATTTTCCGCCTAAATTTTGCTCTTCTTCAAAAACTCCGTGGTATGCGTAAAAACGTGCATTCTTAATTCTAATAATATTTTGCAATTACTTATCTCCTTTAACAATTATTTTTTGCAACCCCTTTAAATTTGCTACTAATATTCCCAATAAAACTAATAAACTACCCATAATTTCTTGCAATGATAGTTTCTCATCCAAAATCAACCAACCTAATAATACCGAAACAATAGGCGTTAAAAATGCCGATATTGCAAGCAAAACAACACTTATTTTTTTCATTAGCCAATAATAAGTGCTAAAAGTAGCAATTGTTCCGAACGATGCTAAATATAATACGCTAAATACAGCATTTTCATCAATTCTTATTTTAGACGTATCTTCGGTCATAAAACCTATTAATAATAAAAGAACGCCGGCTATAAAAACAGGAAAAAGATTCATTGAAACAGGGTTTAGCTTTTTGCCATATTTTTTTAATAAAACAGCCACAAATGCCTGCATAATAGCACTTAGAACTACAGCCAAATATCCTAAAATAGCAATACCTGATTGAATTACTAAGCTATCTGAAAAAATAACAATAATACCTAAAAAACCTATTAACGAGCCGACTATTTTGTATGCATTTACTTCTTCTTCTTTAAATAGTACTTTTGTAAAAATTATAACAAAAAACGGATAGACGGCAAAAAGAATTGATGCCAAACCCGAAGGTATAAATTTTTGTCCCCAATACACTAAACCGAACGGAATTGCAAATGAAAAAAATCCCATTATTAAATATAACTTTATAGCTAATCTATCTGTTTGAACTTTAATATTTCTAATTTTAATTATTAAAAAGAAAAAAATTGCTGCAACGGTAAACCTTGCACCGGAAGAAATAAAAGGCGTCAACGATTCCAACCCGACCTTAATGGCAAGCCATGTTGAACCCCATAATAGGCAAATCGAAATGTATCCTAAAATAATTAAAAGACTTTCTTTTTTCATTATTTCCCTCTTAATACAATTAAACCGAATGCTCTGCCGCTATACTTCCCATCACGTCTATAAGAATGTAGCAAATTTGCTTCACGAAACGAACATAATTCGGATTTTTGAATATTTGTAAGGGGTATATTGTGTTCTACCAACATATCAATATTATATTTTGGTAAATCAATATAAATTTTTGAATTTAAATAATGCTTATATTTTGATTCAAATAGTACGGATACATCTTCTTTAACTTCAAAACTTTCTTTACTAATGGAGGGACCTAAATAAATATATAAATTATTTGGCTTACAATTATACTCGGATTTTAGAATTTCAACAGTTTTATAAACGATTCTTTTGTAAGTACCTTTCCAACCCGAGTGAATTCCTGCAATTACTTTATTAATTTTATCATAGATAAAAATATTGCCACAGTCTGCAGTAGATACTATAATTCCTATATTTGGCTTATCTGTAATCATGGCATCACTTTCGCCAACAAAACCGGGTTTTTCAACTCTTGTTATTATATCAGTATGTTCTTGTTTTTGTAAAGCAATTTTACTTTTATCCAAACAAAAAAAAGCATAAAATGCATTCCTGTTTTCCTCAACATTTACTAAGTTATCTTCAACAGACATACTTGTATTAAAATAATGAGGTGCAATTCTATTCAAACCAAATTTAGTGCTCAAACCAAAATCAATATCAGTAAATTGAGAAAAGAGTAAACTTCTTATTATTGTCATAACATTATTCTTTCTTAAGTTTTTTAATTGCTTTATCTTTTAATTTATATGTTTTATTATCTAATTTTATAAAATCGTTAAAATCGAATCCAAATCTATTGTTCTTAATAAATTCGGATATATCCATAAAAAATATTATTGATTTATTTTTTTTGTTCGGTAAAATGTAATTTGGATTTACAAGAGTTGAGTCGTTATAAATTCTTTGATAATACTTCGTATAAAAATCATTAATATCATAAATAGAAGAGTCCGTAGGAATTTGTTCTCCGTTCGGACTCAAATAAAAATATTTATCACCTTTTAATATAACTACTTTTGAACTATCATCTTTAGAAAAACAATAAACAAAAGAGCTATAAAATAAAAGATACAAAAATAAATAATATTTCAACTTAATCAAACTAAATAATTGATAACGATTTATCTAAATCATTAATTATATCTTCCGGATTCTCTAATCCTACTGCAATTCTTATTCCGCCTGCATCAATACCTTTTTCTGCTAATTTTTCCGGCGGTATAACTGAATGAGTCATTGAAGCAGGATGTTCTATTAATGTTCTTGTGTGCCCTAAACTAACTGCTAAAGTCATTGTATAGGCATTATCAGCCGCATAATTCATAAATATTCTACCCTTCTCTTTAGAATCTGCGGCATCTTCACCTTCTAAAACAAAGTAAATCATACTTCCGGGTGCAAAATTACCGTTAAAATCCAACATCTGTTTTTTTGCTAACTGATAGTACTTATAATTCGGTAAGCCCGGGTAATTGACAAATTTAACTTTCGGATGATTATTTAGAAACACTGAAATTTGCATAGCTGTACTAATTATTTGTTTCATTCTCAAAGCTAAAGTCGGTAAACCGTAAGTTAATATTGCCCAAGCACTTTTTGTACTTAAAATACCTCCAAAATCTTTACGATATAACATTAATTGACTTTTAAACTTCATTTTACCAATTACTGCACCCCCCATATCCGTTCCAAAGCCTCCCATTCCTTTTGTTAATGAATAAACAACAAAATCAACACCGTACTCAAGAGGTCTCTGACAAAAAGCCGTGCTAAAAGTATTATCTACAACAACATATACTTTATTACTTTCATCTCTTGTTTTATTTACTTCTGCAATAAATTCCGATACTTTTCGTAAATCAATAATATCTAAATTCGGATTTGCCGGAGTTTCAAAATAAATTACTTTTGTTTTATCCGAGATTGAGTTTTTTAGATTTTCAATTTTAGTTAAATCAACCGGTTTGTTACTTATATTGTATCTCGGATACCAGTTGTTTAGTAACGAAATTGTACATCCATACAAAGTAGGATGTGTTATAATTTCATCACCTGATTTTGTTAAAATCCCTAATACGGCACTAATTGCAGCCATTCCTGAAGCAAAAGTTACTGCAGTCTCCCCTTTTTCAACAAAAGCCAAGTTTTCTTCTAAAATATCCTTGTTTGGTTCTCCTAACCTATCATAAATAAATATAGGATCATCATTTGCCCCTCCTTCTTGTGCAAATTGAATAAATCCTTGCGCTCCCCTTTCAACACTATCAAGTCTAAAAGTTGTAGATGAAGAGATAGGGGCTGTAACATGGTGCGAGTAATCCCACTTATTCGTGATGTTCTTTCCATAAATTAATTGCGTATCCATGGAATATTGCGTTTCTTCCGGTTTAATAGCCTTTTCATCAGCCATTTTTTTACTCCCATTAATTAAATGAACAATTTATTAAAACCCTTTAGGGTAAATAAATCTATTTTTTGATAAGATATATGTATGCAATAAATATTAAACCGATTGTAAAACCAAATCCGATTATGATATGCCAAAGTTTTAATTTAATCTTATCTTTAGGTTTATTTACAAACTCAACAATCACTTCTTCTTTTTGGATTTCAGTTTCATTGTCCGTTTCAATATTTTCTTTAACTTCTTCTTTTATAATAGGTTTAGGAAGTTCTGTAATTCTTCCGTTAGAATAATTTCTTTCTTGCCTTATATTCCCTTTTCTATCATACTTACGATGAATTCCGTCTCTAATACCAGATTTAAAACTAATTTCTTCCTTAACAGTACCGTCAAGATAAAATACGCGTGTTATTCCGTCATCTTTTCCGTAGGCATAATTTTTTACTGCAAGCATATTTCCGTCCGGATAGAAGAATTTAGACTCACCGTGCGGAACTCCGTTTTTATATTCCCAAACACCTTTCACCGTACCTGTTTTTTTATAAAAAGTAGTCTTTGTTCCTTCTGTTTTCCCGTTTACAAAATTTTCTTCATATTCGGTTTTACCTGAATAGAAAAAAGACTTTGCATATCCGTCTTTTTTCCCTTCTTTAAAATTCATTTCAAGTTTTGGTTCACCGTTCTCGTAATAGTATCGAGTTAATCCGTCTTGTAAATCATTTTTAAAACTCATCTCAATTTTAATTTTACCGTCAGGATAAAATACTTTTGCTAACCCATTTTTTTTATTATCTACATACGTAATTTGCTGTAATACTATACCACTTTCCGAAAATATTTTGGCAAGCCCTTGCAATTTACCTTCAATATACACTTTTTCACTTTTTACTTTACCGCTTGTAAAGTAAGTTCTATATATTCCGCTTTTTTTACCGTCTTTTATTTCTAACATTTTATGTATATATTTAGGAACAAAAAAATATTTAATTAATAAAACAAAAATAATTTATAAATTAGATATTTAATTTAAACACTTTTATCAATAAAACAAATTATTAATTTATGAAAACTTCACTTAGTATCTTTGCATTTTTTCTCTTATTTTCTTCTGCTTTATTTTCTCAATCTGTTGAAGAAAATTGGGTACCTGTAGATAAATTAGAATCACAATCAATATATATTAATACAACCGGACTTAAATTTTTTAAAGAAGATGATATCTATTTTTGGACTTTAGAAGTTCACGAACCCCCTTTAATAATTGAATCTGTTGACGGAAAAATAGCTAAAACAAAAACGTATTATTTAGTAAATAAAAAACTAAAAAAATATAGTATTATGGATATAATATATTATGATAATGATGATAACGTTTTGGCAAATTACTCTTACAAAAGAAATATGGAAAACGAAAAGTATAAATATAATTATCCTTTGATGGATGATTCACAAATGTCCATAATTTTTAACGAAGTATTAAAATATGTCGGAGAAAATTAATTTCAAATGAATCTCGAAAAATTGTTGTACGATTTTATTGAAGTTAGAGATTCCGACATTGAGGGTAAAGGCTTATTTTCGTTGTTAGAACTACCTTTAGATACTAAAATTATGGTTATTGAAGGTGAAGTAATAGACGAAGAAGAATGTCTAAAAAGGGAATACGAAGAAAACAACGTGTACATTTTTTGGAATGACTTCAATTACATTGACACGGCGAATTCATCAAAACTTAAATACTTGAATCATTCATGCAACCCTAATTGTTACGTTGCATCTCGTAATTCCGAGTCATTGTACCTTGTTTCTGCAAAAAACATATCAGCAGGAGAGGAGTTAACTATTGATTACGGATATGAAGAAATTTATGAGAATTGTAAGTGTAACTATTGTAAAAACAAATAATTACATAAATTGCTTCAAGTATTCTTTTCCTCCTAAATACCCCATTTGAGTAATTATTTGGGCTTGTCTTCGTAATATATAAGCTGAAGGCCTATTAGCTCTAAATTTTTGAGGACGGGGAATAACTGCTGCCAAAATAGCACATTGTCCCATAGTTAATTTTATTGGTTCTTTCTTAAAAAATACATTAGCTGCAGATTTTACACCATATACTCCGCTGCCTAATTCGGCAATATTTATATAAGTCTCCAAAATTCGTTTTTTACTCCATAATGTTTCAATTAAAAGAGTATAATATGCTTCAACCCCTTTCCTAATCAGTGTTTTATCTTTCCATAAAAATAAATTTTTTGCCAATTGCTGACTAATTGTACTTGCACCTCTAATTCTTCTACCCCGTTTTTTTTCTTTAATAGCTTTTTCAATCTGCTCAAAATCAAATCCCCAATGAGTTGCAAATCGCTGGTCTTCACTTGCTATAACAGCTAATCCCATGTATGGAGAAACTTTGTCAATAGATACCCAATCATAATCGGGGCTTTCAGTGCTAAATGTAGATAATATATCAACATTTGCAACAGCATCAATAAAAGCTGTTGTTGCCGGTGGAATAAATCGAAAAATAACAATTGTAATGATCGAAAAAATGAAAAATACTAACCCTGTAAAAAAAATTAGCTTAATTAAGCGATATAAAAGTACAAAAGGAAAAAATATTTTTTTAAGCATCGTCTTTACTCTTAATAATAGTTTTAATTTTCTCTTCTATTTTTAAACCGATTTCAGGAAATTTATGTACTGCTTTAATAAACACTTTTTTTTCTAAAGTATATAAATCACAGTAATCAATTGATTTTATTGTTGCAGTTCTTGCAGTATTATTTACAAGAGCAATTTCGCCAAAATAATCACCGGGGAAAAGCGTAGCTATTACGTTTTTCTCATCTCTGTCTAAAATTATCAAACTACCGCTTACTAAAAAAAACATCTCATTCCCCTCGTCACCTGCTTTAAACAAATATTCACCCGGAGTAATAATTAACGGCATCAAATGTATTGCTATTTCTTCAATAAATTTTTGTGAAGCGTCTGCAAATAAAGGAATTTTTACAAGAATATCTCGTTTTAAACATAGCGATAATTCGTTTCTTAAACCTTTCGGTAAGTCAGCTAAAACAGACATCTCGTTATATCCGAGTCTTTTTATTCTAACGTATAAATAATAATTTCGGATTTTTTCTTGAAGTTCTTTCGGTATTTTTCTATATTTAACAAGTGCTGCAAGCTTTTCGGTTTGTTGTAAATAGTTTTGTTTAACAGGGTCTCTTTTGCTTACAATTCCCGTAATATTTGCAATTAAGTAACCAAATACTGCTACACCTAAAATTTCAACAAACATAGTATAAATAATTTGAGCATTTGTGTTTGGGGTTATATCACCGTACCCAATTGTTGTTAAAGTTGTAACACACCAGTATAATGCTCTCAAATATCTATCTTCAAAACTAAATATTTTTGTTTCGGGAGAGATTAAAAGCCAACCGCTACTTATCCAATGAGCAAATAATCCGGTCCAATAAATAAAAAACAATAAATTTAATATATTTCCGAATTTTAGTTCATGCTCTTTAAGTTCACTAAAAAAAACAATATTTTTTAATAATTTAATGTAAACAAGCCAAACAAAAACTACATTTTCTAAATAATATACACTTATTATAACAGTAATAAAATCGACTAAAAACCAACCTTTTAAATATTTTACCAGATTGTAATTATTAATAAAACTTACATCTTCAAAAAAATATAAATTCTTAAATAAGTTATATATAACATCTAATATAAATACTATTTTAACTATTTGTAGAATAGTAAATGCTTTATAGGCAAGGGAGTTATGCAATAAGAAATTTAACGGAACGAAAATTGCTAATCCCGTAATTGCAATTATTACAATAATATTCCATATGTAATCAATAATTTTTTGATGTTTCATATCAATAAATCAACAATATCGGATAAATATTATGCTTTTTATCATAGTACTCGGATTGTTTATAGAAGAAATCAAGCCTTGCATAAGAGTCTTTTGCAAATTCACTATCATTTTTTATTTTTTCCAAAAATTCTTTTCTGAGGTTAATATTTTCTTTATACATTTTTTCGGCAATTGGCTCCATCGAATAAACTTCAAAATATTCTTTTTGTTCAAAAATTGAATTAAAAAAGCCCCATTTAACAAATGAATCGTTGGTTAACGGCTCTAAAAGATAGACTAAAACGCCCAATAAATTTTGATCAGTCGGAAATACGTAATCACCTTTGCGAATTAACTTTTCTGTATTAAATGTGTCAATCATAAAAGTGGGTTGAAATCTCCCTTCATACGGCATTGATGAAAATTTAACATTTTTAAATTTATACGTTACTGCATTAATAACAGAATCACTTGGCTGTGTATAATAACTACACCCGTGAATTTTTAATATATTAATAACATCTATCCATTCTTGTGGAATAATATAATATTTTGGTACTATTACTTCTTTATCACCAATCAATCTATATTTGTATCCAATTTTTTTTTCATATTTATCATTATCGTAATACACTACCGTATCTCCGGCTACTTCGCTATACTTTTTCTTTGCAACTATACCCTTCCAATTATAAAGAAGTGAATCATTGGTAAGCTTAAAGCTAACCGGATAGGGACTTTTTAACTTAGTATAAACATATTTAGTTTCTTCATTTGCCAATTTAGAATTACTTTTAATTGACAAGTTTTGATTGTTGGCAATTTTTATACTCCCTTCTAAAAAATCAAGAGTTGCAAATACTCTATCTTTATATGGTTTTAAGCTGTGAGTTTCTATTAAAATACCGATTTTATTACGAACGGCAGCGTACCCGGTTGAAAGTTTTGGACTACTAACCCATGAATTAATCCCTTTTGAAGGGTCAGAATAATCATTCATATTAACATAAGGAGCTATTAAAACATTTTTTGACGACATATATTCTTCTATTTCGGGAACGAATATTTTATTAATCCATTCTGAAAGTACATTTGGTACAGTTCCCTGTTTTTCAATAGCATAAGTTAAGACCGGTTGCATATCCAATCCATCAGTTGTATGTGTATCAATAAAAATATCGGGTTCAACATCATTAAATAACTTTATCAATACTCTAATTTCGGGTGAATCTGCTTTTAAATAATCTCTGTTTAAGTTCAAGTTTTGGGCAGTAGTTCTCCATCCCATATATGTGGGACCATCTTGATTAATCCTATTATACATACTAACTCTTTCGTGCCCGTCAACATTTAATACAGGAATAATAACAAGATTTACACTGTTTAATAAACTTTCTTTAGTTTTATTAACTAAAATATCGCGTAATAGTAGCATACAAGCGTCTTTTCCCTCAATCTCGCCTGCATGAATTCCGTTTTGAATTAAAACAATACTTTTATCAGATCTTCTTATTTCTTTTAAGTCAAATTGTTTTTCCTTTGTAACCAAAAATGCATAAATATCTCTTCCTTGAGGTGACACACCTATTTTAAGTAGTTGTGCATATTCAGAAAATTCGTCCAATTGCTTAAAATATTTAATAGTAAAATCATAATTATCGGTTTCAAGATAATTAGTCTTTTCAAATTTCGTTGTCCAATCATACTCTTTACAGTTTATAATCATAACAAACGCAAATAAAAACAATACAACCAAACGCATATCATCTCCTATTAAAACACAAAAATAAAATTTACATTTTTATTAAAATACAATTTTTTTTATTTTTAAAACCTAAATTACTATAAATTAATATAAAAAAGAAAAATTATGATAAATGCTAATCCAAAAGATTATTTTGCTCCGATGCATACAACTGAACATGTATTAAACCAGACAATGGTTCGCTTTTTTAATTGCAATCGCTCCTTCTCAAATCATATAGAAAAGAAAAAATCAAAATGCGACTACCATTTTGAAAGAGACTTAAATCCGGATGAAATTATTAAAATTGAACTGAAAGTTAATGAAGAATTAAGAAAAAATCACAGTATAAGTGAAGAAATTATATCATTAACCGAAGCAGAAAACAAATATAATATATCAAAACTTCCTGAAAATTTTGGTACATCTGTACGAATTGTTCACATTGGTGATTATGATTCGTGCCCTTGTTCGGGCGAACATGTCGCTAATACAGAAGAAATAGGCGAATTTAAAATAATTTCGACCGGTTATGATGATGGTGTATTAAGGATAAGATTTAAATTGCTGAATTAAAAAGTTATCATAAACGGATTAGGCGTAAACGATAGTATAAAAATAAGAAATGAAAAATATCCGATAATTTTACGTTTTAAGTCTAATTCGTTAAAATTATATACTTCGGGATGTTTCATTTTTATTATAAAAAATAAAATTATTGCCCAAAACAACCAACCGCTCCAGCCAATATTAATTCCTAAAGGTATAAATGATTGAATAATGCCCAAAATTCCCAATAAAATTAATATTGATAATGTAATTCCCGCAATCGTCTCGTGTTTTTTGCTACCGAACATTGAGTAAATTATATGACCACCGTCTAACTGACCTACGGGTACTAAATTCATTGCGGTAACAAATAGTCCAAACCAACCTGTACAAAGATACGGATAATGATAAATTTCACTCATTGGCGGCATAAATTTTTCAGAATTGTAAAAAAGAGATCGTAAAATAATAAATAACAAATTATTGCCAAATTCAAGCTGCACTCCGCTATGCTCATAATCAGGAGAAAAATAGTTCGGATGAATTTTTAATAAATACTCAACACCGGGTAAGTTGTAAAATCCATAAATTAATACTGCAACAGAAGCAATAAAACCTGCAATAGGACCATATACCCCTATATCAAACATTTGGACGTTATTTTTAATAACCGACTTCGTCTTTATAACGGCACCCATTGTGCCGAAATTAAGCATTCCGGGTATTGGGGGCACCGGTATAAAAAACGGAAGTGTTGATTTTATTTTATGAAATTTTGCTGCAAAATAATGACCAAATTCGTGAATACCCAATATTGATAAAATAGAAATTGCGTACGGAAAACCGTTAATTAAAAATGTAAATTCGTAAGGACCCATTACACCCGTAGTCCATTCAACACCCGCAATTACTGTTGTAAAAAAAGTAAAAACAAACAACAATAGATGGATTATATAATCCTTGAATATTTTATTCATCATAGATCCAAATTAAATCCGATACTGCTAAATTTTTCATCCATAAAATAATACTCGCCGTGTATATTCTTGCCTTTATAGTAATGATAATACAAACTCATCCCCTTTCCGTTTGGATTACCTATTTTTACTCCTATACTAAATGCATTATTAGCTTTATAGGCTTCCATTTTTTGTAATTTTATATCGTATGCAATAAATGGCGTAATAACTTCACTTATTAAATTTCTTGCGAAGTAATCAAAACCACCTTGGTAAATTTCTTTGCCGACCGTTGCCGGATCAACATGATATAAATAAGTTAAACCCAAATAAACTCTAATATCGTATTTTTTATAATAAGGTAACAATTCAAAAAATTCTCTACTATAAACAATTGGGTTAATATCATTCTTCCACTTATCATTTACATTATCACGATGACCGTCAACAAAATGTGCACTTATATGACTAAACCGGAACCTTGCCCCATATTCATCATTTTTATTTATCTGTTTATATCCCAAATTAATTCCGAATAAGTAATCTACAGCATCAACAGGAAAATGGAAATCCTTTTCACCATATAAATATGTAAAAGTAAAAAAATCTATACCCCCAGATAAAAATTTATTATCTCCAATATTATAATGAACTACATCCAACGAGTTTCCAATATCCAATCTTATTTTATTGCCGCCGGTTTGGAATAAAAATCCGACTTTAGGTTCTAAAAAGTTTGCCGTAAAAGGTTGGATGTTTAATTTTGAGGGAAACAACTCATAATTTTCCTGGGAATATATTTTAACAGAAATAATAAACAATACAATGATTATTATTTTTTTCATTTTTTTTCAACTCCTAATTTCAATATTTGTTTAACTAATTTTTGTTTTATCAATTTATTAAAGCTATATTTAAATTTTGACGTAAGACTTAAAACCGAATAATAATTGGTCGGAAATGCAAACGAAGGTTCAAAATAACAGTTAACCGTACACCCCTCACAAAAATCAAATCGCCCTTCATTTTTCAAATAGTATTTATATTTATCTGTTGCCATAACAGATTTTATATTTTCATCAATTTTAATTTTTGCATTTTCAAAATGATAACAAGGTAAAATAACCTCGTTTGTAGGCGATATTACTATTACTCTGGAAACCGCTTTGCAACTTGGGTTATTAATTTTATTTCCCCCGTCTTTACGTAACTTTAAGAATGCGTCATTTAAATATATATTCATTTTACCGCTAATAAATTCTTCTAAATACTCAATAGTTTCTAAAGATAATCCTGGATTACCAAAATATGAAAATACCGGATTAACTATCAATAAAAGATCATATTTTAACGCAATGTCATACATCTCAGGTAATTTTTTTGCGGTTTCGTTTGTTACTGTAAAAAGAATATCGGGAAACTCACCCAATGATTTTGCAATTTTAATACTCTCGAATACACTTTTATAACAATTCACCTTTCTTATTTTATTGTGTTCTTCTTCATTAGGAGAATCCAACGAGAAATGAAGTAGATTTATATTACCAGCTAATTTGTCTGCAAATTTAGGATAAAGCAAGGTATTTGTAGTTATACTTGTTTGCATTTTTTTCTTTTTTGCAAAATTTGCCATATTATGTATCTCTTTATTTAAAAGAGGTTCACCTCCGGTCAAGTCTATAAACTTAACCCCTAATTCGGACATTTCTTCAACATTTTTCTCAAAATCTTCCAGGGATGCATTATTTACATTCTTAAAAAGATCATGATTAGCAAAATGACAAAATTCACAATAAGCATTACACTTATATGTTATGTAATAATTACATAATAAAAGCATTAATAAGTTCTTCCTTTCCAAACCACTTTTTTACCGAAAAGCAAAAAAACAGGTAGTAATAAAACATAAGCAATAAAATACAATTGAAAAGCAAAAAAATGAGTAATTTTAAATCTGATCTTTAGTTTTTCATAAGCGGGTTTAATAAATGCGAAATCAAGAGCAATTTTATAAATTAAAAGAACAACAATATTTAGTGAAGATAAAAACGGAGCAATTAAGAAAAATAGATGAGCAATAAATCCGCTCGCCATAACCAAATATCCAATTATGTCGCTATCCAAGCCTCCTACACCCCATCGTTTTTTTTGCCAATACAAAGATGTTAAATCTTCGCATGGTTTGCTTGTTACTAATGTATCTTCATCCATTGGGTAAATAAGCTTATACTTCTTTAATGTGTAAATACTCATTAAAAGTTTAAAATCTTCGGTAACTGAAAATGGAATTCCTGCATACCCTCCTACTTCATCATATGCAGAACGTCTATAAGACATATTATTACCTATTGCGCTTAACGGTTTTCCTAAATTCATCCCGCCGGCAGCAACAATTAGAAGATATATAAAATCTGCTGCTTGCATTCCTTGAAAAGCTGTATTATCTTTTTGAGTTGTATAGCCGCATACAATTCCGATATCTTTTTTATAGTAAGATGCTATTGACCTTGCCCATGACGGTTTTACTGTGCAATCTGCATCTGTTGTTAAAATTATTTCACCTTTCGATATATTTATCCCGTTTGAAATAGCGTTAGCCTTCCCTTTTAGCTTACCAAAAGTTTCAGAAGTTTTAATATACTTAAATCGTTTTTTGTTTTTTACAAAATCAGAAATAATTTTACCTGTATTATCAGAAGAATTGTCATCAACTATAATTATCTCAAGTTTATCTTCAGGGTATTCCAATTTATCCAACGATTTTATACAGTCCAATATATTATACTCTTCATTTCTTGCGGCAACTATAACACTTGCAGTCGGCAACTCATCCTCTTTTAGCTTGGAATATTTCTTGTTTGCTCCTATCATAAATATAATTATCTGTGACGTATAAGCAATAATTGCAATTAACAGTATTACTTCAAACATTCTATAGGATCTCCGAATACAAAATTTTTACTAAGAACGGATTCAATCACTAATTTAAAATTATAGTCTATGTTATTTTCGGTTTTTGAATTGTCATGCATTGTAATTATTGAATTCTTTCTACATTTTTGAATAGCAAATTTAATAAATTTAGCATTATTTTTATAGTCATAAGTAAATACATCCCACATAACAATAACTTTATCTAACTTATTAATTGTTCCGTTATAAAAATTAAATCTTCCGAAAGGGGGTCTAAAGTATTTTGGCGTTATAGATAATGATTCGCTAATAATCTTGTCGGTTCTTAATATCTCGTCACTTATTTTTTTATTATTCATAAATAACATAGAATTATGATTAAATGAATGATTACCGATACAATGATTTTCCGAATATATCTCTTTAAGTAGATTAGAATAATGCTCGCACTCATTCCCTTTTACAAAAAATAAACCCTTTATACTATAATAATTTAATATTTTTAATACTTTTTCTGTCCCCTTGTTCGTTGGGCTATCATCAATAGTTAATAATACCTTATTATTTTTTGCATTCCAAAAAACATTTGGGAATAATATCTTATAAAGGGTTGTCATTTTTTATGTTTACTCCCTTTCCACCTAAATTTTCCGAAAGTACCCATAAATCCTGCAATTATTATGTAAGGAATATGTAAAACTTCAGCTATTACGATTAAACCCGCATTAAGTTTATTAAATAAAACATTTTTACCGAATAAAAGAATCTTACTTTCTAAAAGAATCTTGATTAAAAAATTAAAAATAAAAATGCCTATGAATAACTTATTAACAAAAACTCCCAATAAAAGCAGCAAAGGAAATGATAAAAAGAATAGATAAATTGTAATTAAAAATAATATTAATAACGGATTTTGGTAATGAAATCCTTTGCTTGCCCACCTTACACGCTGATTATAGAAATCTTTTAGAGTGTTATTTGGATGTGTTGATACAACGGTATTTTTATTAAATAAAAACTTTATCTTATATTTTTTTAGCAAAGCAATTTTTTGCATTAAAAGTTCATCATCACCCGAAGTAAGATGTAAATTATCATCAAATCCTCCTACTTCCAAAAATACAGACTTCCTAAATGCTAAATTTGCAGCATTACAAATAGTAGGATATCCGGCAAAAATTAATCCTCCTCCAACTATAACTAAGCCGGAAAATTCAAGTTGTTGAAGTTTATTCCAAAATCCGTCTTTATCAGAAAATTTTACTATCCCGGAAACAAAAGCAGTTTCATAATCAAATAATTGCACTGTCTCCTTAAGCCAATCTTTTTGAACAATACAGTCTGCATCGGTAGTAAAAATCAGCTCCCCTTTACAATTATTGATAGCAAATTTAACAGCATTTTTTTTCCCTTTTAATTTATCATTTTTATATTTCAGAACCCTAATATTTTCGTTTTTAATATTATTTTGTAATTTTAATGCAGTATCATCTTCGGAATTGTCATCAATATAAACTACTTCGTACTTGTTATTTTCAAAACACAGATTTTCTATGCTCTCAAGGTTTTTAAGAATATTTTTGCTTTCATTTCTAAATGGAATAATAACAGAAATATACTCATCCACATTTTTTTCAATATCATTTTTATTATTTATATTCTTTAAAGCAATAATAACTTTAATAAGAAATAAAAAATAGATTAAGCTAATTATTAAAAATATAAAGACCATTATTTTTCTCTCAGATAAATAATTAAACCTAATATTGCAGGTACTATAATGTTTATTGTAAATAACATTATTGAAGCATTAAATCCGGTTTGTGCTATATAGTTAAAATATTGAGAGTAGTAAACTGCCGCTCCTTCTCTTATACCCAATTCTCCTAATGTAATTGGCGGAATTACAGTATTAGTAAAAAATACAAGCACTCCCGCAGATAAATAGCTAAAAACTTTTGAAATTCCGTTAAAAGCAGCTAAAAGAAGTGCAAATTGAAAAACATATGTAAAAAAGAAGAGTATTGCCAAAAATATTAATTTAATATTAACAGTAATGCTAATAGACCGTACTCTATAAATTATTTGATTTAGTCTATTATTTACTGAAGGGAATATTTTATATTTCAGCATAAATAATATAAGTATTCCCAAAATTGCTATAATACTTAATATTGGGATATAATAATATGCTATTAGCTTAGTAATTTTACTGAATGTGAGTAATGCAAAAACAAATCCTATTAAAACAGTAACCAACATACTAATCAATCTATCGTAAATAGATAAAATAATATATTCTTTAATTTTTTTTGAATCAAAAATAAAAGCACGTCCTAAAAATTCGCCGGCTTTTAAAGGAGTAATTAACCCTGCGGCTATACCTAAAAAAATAGATTTTGCAATATTTATTTTATTATTGCTTTCTACAGTAAGACAAAGTAGTGCCCATCTTTTATATTGTAAAAAAATATTTATAGGAAGCAATAAAAAAGCAAATAGTATAATTAACTTATCAGCGTTTTGGAATGATATATATATACTGTTAATTGACAAATAATTTACTAAATAGGAAATAATTAAAACACTTAATGTAAATTTAAGTGAGTTTAACAATATCTTTTTATTAATTTTTAAATTATTAAATTTCAAATTATTTCTCAATTAAGTTCATATTTAAGCCTTCAGTACAGTTTGTACAGATATCAATACCTTTTCTATTTTTAATAATAGCTTTTCTAAAATTTGTGTATTTATTGTTAGTCCAAATATCCTTAAATTTTTCCACGAATATATTACCGAATTTATATTTTGCATCTTTATCAAAACAACACGGACTAACAATTCCGTCCCAAGTAATCACCGAAGTTCTCCAAACTGCAAAACACCGGTTTTTTAATTTATTCTTAAATAAAAGTTCACCGTTTTTGATATAGTATCTTGAGTATTTTTTATTCTCGGGTAAATACTCAACAGCAGATTCGTATGAACTTACCTGCATACTTTTTATAAGTACCTTATCTACACCAATCAATTTCCCAAATTTAATAACATCTTCAATTTCGTGTTCATTCTGCTTCATTGCTATAAACTGCAGTTCAATATACGGTAGTTTTAGTTTTTTTTCTTTCTTAAATTTTAGAAGATTTTCTAATGATTCACTTACCTTTTTAAATTCACCGCCTACCCTATACTTTTCATAAGTATTTTGAGACATTCCGTCAATTGAAAATATAAGTTTATCCGGGGGTGATTTAAGAAGTTCATTTATATTATTATCGTTTAACAACAAACCATTTGTACTTATTGATATGTATATATTATTTTTTCTGGCATAATTTATCATCTTGTAGATATTTTTATTTATAAACGGCTCCCCCTGAAAAAATAATTGGATATAAAAAGTAAATTCTTTTATTTGATCAATAATTTCTTCAAATTTTTTAACGTCAAGAAGACCTAACGGACGTGTTAAAGTACCTGTACCGCTTGGGCATTCCGGACATTTTAAATTACATCTGTTCGTCGGTTCTATAGAAAAAGTAATCGGATATCCCCAAACAATTACTCTTTTTGTTAAATTTGAAAGTAAATACGAAACGAATATTTTTAATAAATTATAAAATCTACTAATAGTTAAAAACTTAAATAAATTAAATTCCATTTATTCTCTTTCTTTCTTAAAATTCAACATTAAATCCGATGCCGAATTTATCAATTCTTTTTGAAAAATATTCGCTAAAATAATGCATGCCTAAGTGATATGACAAATAAAAATTTACACCTTTTGAATAAACACTTCCAAATTTCATCCCTACAATAAATGTATGATTACCTTGATATTCGGGAACACCTATTAAACTGAAATGATAGGCAAAATAAGTATTAGTCTCTTTTTCTAATATATTACCCAATAATTCATTAAAATAAATTTCAGTTCCGGCATTAAATGACCACCTTTTAAGTAAATCCGGACGAATAAGTACCGAATAACTCGGACTGAAATAAGCTCGATAATTACCACCGTTAAAACTTTTTTCTCTAACAGAAGTAATTTCTAAAAAATCGCGTGCATATGGAACAGGCAAATAATTGTTTTTCCATACGCCCCTGTCATTGCTATAACTTCCGTCAACTAAATGTGCGCTATTATGAATTATTCTAAACCGAAACTTATAATTAACATCATTGCTTAACTTATATGAAACAGTTGCATTACCCCCAAAAAAACCGTCAAGTGCGTCTATTTGTAGTCTTTTTCCTTCATAACTTGAAGCTAAGCCATAAGCCATAAAATCGATTCCCAGACTTACTTTTGTATTTGGAATTAAATTATTATAAGCTATAATATCAATGCTATTTCCTATATCAACCTTTAAGCTTCTATCATCGGGGAAATAAAGTACTCCTAAGCGGGGTTCATAAACATTAGCAATTAATGGTTTAAAGTTTAAACCTTCGGGCAAAAAATCAATATTCTGTTGACCATAAATTTTTAATTCACAAAACAAAAATAGAATAAATGCTATTAATATTTTTCTCATACCTTATTGAACCAAATCGTTTATATTTAGAGTTTAAACATAAGGAATTTTTAAGTAAATTTGTGATATTAATTAATTTTATTAGGCTTCAAAATGTTTATTGATTATAAAAAATTACCCGGTCAAAATGAATTATTTTTAGATTACTTGTATGATTTTAACAAAGTAAAAAACTTTTACCAAAAAGATTTTCGTAAAACATATAATTATATTAAACATTTTGAAGAAGTGTGTTCTCAACAGCGTCCTTTTTCAAAAGAACTTTCCGATATAATTAGAAACCAATACGGTGAAATTAAAGTATCTAAAACTACTCAAAATAATATAAAAGCTCTTTCAACAAATAATACAATTGCTGTAGTTACAGGTCAGCAATTAGGACTTTTCGGCGGACCACTTTATACATTTTATAAAATAATAACAGCAATTAAATTATCTGTTGAATTGAAAAATAAATTTTACGGTTATAATTTCGTTCCCGTATTTTGGTTGGAAGGTGATGACCATGATTTTGAAGAGGTAAATAATTTTAATATTATTAATAAAGAAAACAATTTAGCCAATATTAAATACGATGATAATTTTACCGGTAATTTTAGAAGTAATGTTGGAACACAAAAGTTTAAATCCGAATTTAACAAAACATTGGAAGAATTAGAAAATTCATTACGTAAAACTGATTTTACTAATCAACTTTACGATAATTTAATATCATTTTATAGAGAAGGAAAAACATTTAAAGAGGCTTTTAGAGATGTTTTATTCAATCTTTTTGATGAATTTGGTCTTATCCTTTTTGACCCGCAAAATACTCAGATTAAAAACATTCTAAAACCGATATTTTTTAAAGAATTGGATGATTATAGAAATCATTTATTAATTGCAATTGATACAAGCGCAGAACTTGAAGAAAATTATCATGCACAGGTAAAAATTAAACCAATTAATTTGTTCCTTTCGGAAAACGACGGTCGTTTTTTACTTGAACCTGATG
>CALGLM010000294.1 GCA_937930275.1 uncultured Ignavibacteria bacterium | reverse complement strand
GGACCGCCAACGCGGAAACCATATTGATACTCGCTAAATTTATCCATTTTTTTACGTAAAGCTTCATCTTCACTCGGGCTTTTACCCATCATATCTTGATTTCTTCCGTAAAAATATGCCGATCCTGAATATTTGTTGGTACCGCCACGTGTAATAGCATTAATACCGCCGCCTGTAAAACCACTTTGACGAACGTCATAAGGAGCAATAACAACTTGAAATTCTTCAATAGCATCCAAGCTTATTGGGTTTGTTCCTGTTTGACCGCCCGGTGTTCCTGAACTTCCTAATCCAAATAGGTCGTTATATTGCGTACCGTCTATTTGAATATTATTGTATCTGTTGCTTCTTCCTGCAGCTTGCAAGTTTGTGCCTGAAAACAACGGTGATAGTTTAGCAAAAGATTGGAAGTTTCTACTTACTGTCGGAATTTCTTCAATCTGTTTTAATGTAATGTTTTGAGAAGATCCTGTACGACCTTCGCTCATGATTGAATTTTTTTCTGCAGTAACAGAAATTTCACCTAATTGAAGTGTCTTTTCGCTTAACACAAAGTCAATTCTTAAGTTTTGACCTAATGCCAAGTAAACTTCGTCAACAGTTTTAGAAGTATAGCCAACAAACGAAACAGTTATTTCGTAAGGACCGCCTGTTCTTAAACCGTATAAGTTATATTTACCGTCTGTACGGGTTGTTATTCCATACTGAGTTCCGGTTGGTAAGTGGATTGCTATAACGTTGGCTGCTGGTAATACACCGCCGTTTTCATCCGTTACTACACCGTTTAATGCAGCTGTGGTAACACCCTGTGCATAAACTTGCATAGTTGAAAGACTCAACAATGCTACTAAAACAAGTGTTAAAAAAGATAAAGAAGCAGTTTTCATGCTCTTCTCCGATTTGTTGATTGATATGTATTTAGAAAAAAAATTTTCGTTTTCAAATATTCACACTTATTAACACTTTATCAAGTAATTATTATTATTTAACGATTTGATAATATTAATTTAACTTGATTTTTATTTTCATCTTTTTAAGATAATAAATAAATTTTTATTACCAAAATGCTATTTTAATTTTATTATTGAATAACCTTTGCTCTCTAATGCAACTTTCATAATGTTATCTTTTATAATATATTCTTTGTCTAAAATTAAATCTTCTCCAAGATAAACTTTAATTAATTTTGGTAATTTAATTTCAACTTCTTTTGCTTCCGATGATTTATTTAATACAACTAAATATTTTTCGTTAAAATCTGTACGTAGATATGCAAAAACATCGTGTTGTACTAAAACCGGTATCAAATCACCATACTTTAATGCAGTTGAATTTTTTCTAATATTTATTAGTTTTCTTGTTTTTTCAAGCAATTCCTTCTGAGATTTATTCAACGAACCTTCAAACTGCATCATCCTTCTATTATCAGGGTCACTTGCACCGGTCATTCCCCATTCCGATCCATAATAAATAACAGGTATTCCGGGAATGGTATTCATATATGCATAATATAAAGCAGGATATTTATAACTTTCCGCATTATCTACTACCGGAGGGTTGGTCCATCCCATTTCTGCACCTAAATTTTCGCCACCGGGGATTATATCTTTATCCGCATAACTCATAAACCTTACTTTATCGTGACTATCCATTATATTTCCCATATAGTGCGGATTGCCGTAAACTCTTTCTGTTTGTTTTAATTCACCGGATAATACACTAAACGAAACTTTTGGATCAATAAATACCGGAATTGTTGTATCAAATAAATTAAAATTAAACTGAGAACTTAATTGTCCGTTATTAACATATGAACTTATTAATCCGTAAGAACCGAAAGTTTCTCCTATCTGGTAAATCATTATTCCTCTTTCGGGCTCAAGCTCTTTTTTTAATTTTTTAGTCAAAGCTCTCCAAAATTCATTTGGGACATGTTTTACGGCGTCATGCCTAAAACCGTCTGCTCCCGTTTCTTTTAACCACCATAATGCATTGTTCGATACGTGTTCCAAAGCTTCTTTTGAACCAAGATAATCATAAGACGGTAAATAAGGCTCAAACCAAGTAGTAAGTCTAAATTCATCCCAAAAACGCAAATTTAATCGACCGTCCGGTAGTTGCAATTTTCCGTACCACTCAGGGTGATTTTTGAAGTTATCATGATCAATATGTGTATGATTGGAAACGAAATCTAATAATACTCTTATTCCTTTATTATGCGCAGTCTGCACTAATTCTTTTAGCTCGTCCATTGTACCAAAATGCTCTTCAACTCGAGTATCGCTAATAGGCCAATAACCGTGATACCCTGAATACCACCTATGCGGTGCAGGATACTCTCGATACGGTACATTGGGATTATCATATACCGGAGAAATCCAAATTGTGTTTACACCCAGTTTAGTAAAATAACCTTCGTTCAATTTATTTATTACACCTTTAAAATCACCGCCTTGATAATTTGCCTGAATGAATAGCGAATCTTTTACTAAAGGATTATCGTTGGTTGTATCACCGTTACTAAATCTATCTGTTAATAACGAATAGATAATTCCGTCATACCAAGTAAACGGGCTATTCACATTTCTAACATCACCGTTATTTATTAAAACTGT
>CALGLM010000293.1 GCA_937930275.1 uncultured Ignavibacteria bacterium | reverse complement strand
TGGTAGTTTTATGCTACAGGTAACCTCGCTTAACTCGGGTGAAATTGATGTTCGGACTGTTGAATTTGAAAAAGGTACCGGAGAAAAATATACAGTCAATAATTTTGCATTAGGGTTGGGATACGGACTTATGTTAACGGATAGAGTTTCAGTAGGTTTATCATTAAATTATATAAGCGAATCTATTTGGCATAGCAATTTAACAACCTTCGGATTAAATTTTGGCGTACAGTACGAAATTGTAGAAGGGGGAGTAACATTAGGCGCAAGTGTATCTAATTTTGGACCACGTGCAGGTTACGACGGAAGAGACTTATATATTGATTATGACCATAATCCGGATATTAACGGAGATAACGATAAACTTCCGGCAGAGCTAAGAACGGATAAATTTTCATTACCTACCATGTTTAGGGTAGGTGTTGCCGTTCCGTATCAAATATCTACACAACATAAAGTGATTTTAGCAGTAGATGCAGTTCATCCGAACGATAATTATGAAAAAATAAATATCGGTTTTGAATGGGATATGTTTGGCGTAATTATGTTACGTACCGGATACCGCGATTTATTGTTGGATGATAGTGAAGGAGGTTTTACTTTTGGAGCCGGTGCAGTGTACGAATTTACCCCGGGTTATAATATTCATTTTGATTATGCTTGGGCTGATTACGGGAGATTAGAAAAAACGCATAGATTTAGTATAGGAATACAGTTTTAACTCTCCCCCCTTAGTTAATTCGGCGGCTTAATTATTTGCATTATATAAGATGCCTTTTTTTTATTACATTAATTGCGGGTAGTATGAAAAAGATAATGTTATTTATGATTCTTATCTGTTTTTCGATATATGGCAAAAATACCGGGACATTAACAGATGATAATGTATTACTTGATAGTTTGCAGTACAAAACTTTTTTATATTTCATTAACGAAGTAAATTATGAAAACGGATTAGTGAAAGACCGTTCGACTGATTTTAGCCCTGCAAGTATTGCCGCAACCGGTTTTGCGATTCCGGTTTGGGCAATAGGTGTTGAAAACAGATGGATTGAAAGAGAAAGAGCTGTTAACTTAACCCTTAACTTGTTAAAATTTTTACTAAACAGCGAACAAAGTCAAAATGATAGCGCAACCGGATATATGGGTTTTTATTATCACTTTTTAGATATGAAAACCGGAAAAAGGATGTGGAAAAGCGAATTATCCTCTATAGATACAGGGTTATTGCTTGCAGGAATTCGTTTTGCGGTTCAGTATTATGATAAAGATACTCCAAGCGAAAAATTACTACGCCAATTGGCTGATTCGGTCACAAATAAAGTTGATTGGAATTTTTTCTGTATAAATAAAGAAGGAGAGTATAAAAGTACTATAGCAATGGAATGGGACCCCGAAAAGCAACTTAGTAATTTTGGTTGGAAAGGTTATAACGAAGCCTTAATAATGTATATTATTGCAGCGGGTTCTAATTATAAAAATATTGAAGAGGGTTATGATACATGGTTAAGTTCGTACCGTGTTGAGGAACCTTATAAGGGATTAAAACATATTCTATTTCCGCCTTTATTCGGACATCAGTTTAGCCATATGTTTGTTGATTTTAGAGACATACATGATAAATATACGAAAGAATTGGGAATCACTTATTTTGAAAATTCACGTCGGGCAGTATTAACCCAACAGCAGTATTCCATTGAAAATCCATACGGTTATAAAGGGTATGATTCGCTGACTTGGGGAATTACTGCTTGTGACGGACCAGGCGAAAAATATAATTTTGAAAAATATAAGTTTTTGTGGTATGCGGGCAGAGGGAGTTCCGGAAGTATTTTTAATTACTTTGACGACGGAACTATTGCTCCTACTGCAGCGGCTTCATCAATTGTGTTTGCTCCTGAAATAGTAATCCCTACAATTAAAAATATACTGCACAAGTATGGTAAAGAAGGTTTGTGGGGAAAATACGGCTTTAAAGATGCGTTTAACCCAACAGCAAATTGGATAGGTACAGATTATTTAGGTATTGACCAAGGTCCTATAGTAATAATGATAGAAAACTACAAAAACGGTTTTGTTTGGAAATACACAATGAAAGACCCTATTATAAAAAAAGGTTTGGAAAAATTGTTTAATAAATAAAGAACGTATTAGTTTTGCTTCTAAAGCTTTGTATGTAGTATTTGTTTAATAGGTATTTATAATATAATTTAAATACCTATTTTTATTTTATTGTTGATATAAAATAATATGGCTTAATATTTGTAATATTTTATGAAAAAGGATTTTTATGTATAAATGGTTAAACTCAACGCTCCGTAATAAAATATTGTTCGGATTTTTTACGGTTTTGTTGATAATGGTTATTATTACCATTTTTGGTGTTTATAATTTTTACAGAATAAATATTTCGCTAAAACGAACGATTGCACAAAACCATAGCAGTATAGTTGCTGCCGATAATATGGGTAAAGCTATTGATAAACAAATATTGGCAATAAACTTATTTTACGGAGACGATTTAATAAAAGGGGACAGTTTATTTAAGGAAGCAAAAAACGAATTTGGATATTGGTATTTAAAGGCAAAAGAAACGGCATTTACAAAAAAAGAAAAAGTTTTGTTAGACAGTTTAAATTCGGATTATATAGAGTTTTTGAAAAAAACTTATTCGACAAGATACCTCGATAAATCAGGAAGATTAAATGTTTTAGGTTTTGATAAAAAGAACGAAGAATTTTTAAAAGATATTAATAGAATAAAAGTTCAATGTTACGGTATATTTGATATAAATAATGATATACTAAAAGGAATAATTCAAAAAACGGATTCAATTATTGAATCTACAACAAATTTTTTAGTAATATTTTTAATTTTCGGTATTGCGTTTAGTCTGTTTTTCAGTATTAAATTTTCAAATTATTTAATTACTCCACTTAAAAATTTAATAAAAAGTATTAGATTTATTGCCGAAGGAAATTTTAGCGAAAGGATTAAAAACAGTTATCCTGATGAGTTAGGAAAATTAGCATTTGAATTTAATTCCATGAGTGAAAAACTTGAACGTTATGAAAAAATGAACTTGGATAAAATGCAATATGAAAAACAAAAATCCGATACCATTATAGAAAGTATAAACGAGCCTGTTGTAATTACTGATGATAACTTATGTATATACAAAGCAAATAAAGAGTTTTTGGAGTTTTTTGATTTTGATGTTATGAATCAAAACTTAATGCAATTGTTTATCGAGAACAAGTTTTTTGAGTCACATCAAATAAAAAACTTAAAAGATAATTCGTTAAGCGATATAATTGTGATTAATACAAAAAAAGAAAGGACAAAGTATTTTAAGATTATTCGTTCATTAGTGAAAATTTCGGATAGTTCGCTATCGGGGTATGTTTTTGTATTTCACGATATTACTAAGTTTAGAGAAATTGATAAATTAAAATCGGAATTTATCGGAAAAGTTTCGCATGAATTAAAAACTCCTTTGACTTCCATGGGTATGGCACTCGGAATTATTGAAGACGGAATTGTTGGTGCGTTAACTAACGAACAAAACAATATAATTACTGCAATTAAAGAAGATTATAACAGGTTGAAAAAATTGGTTCATGAAATTTTAGAAATTACTAAACTTGAATCTAACAGTATTAGAATAAACGTAACAGATATAGAAATAAAAACTTTGTTTGAAAACCTGCAAAAAAGTTTTTATTTTCAAATTGAAGAGAAAAAAATATTATTTAATTGTACTATTGAACCAGATATAAAATACATAAAAGCTGATTTTGATTATATATTGCGTGCTTTAGATAATATTTTGGCTAATTCGATAAAATTTACTGATAAAGGCGGAAAAATTGAACTTAAAGCATATACAGATAATTATTTTAATTATATTTCGGTTAGCGATAACGGAATAGGAATGAGTTCTAAAGACGTAAATAAAGTATTTGATAAATTTGTTCAAATTAACGATAATATACCAGGTAGTGTAGGCTTAGGATTATCTATTGCAAAAGAAATTGTAGAGTTGCATAAAGGGGAAATATTTGTAGAAAGTGAAATTGGAAAAGGGAGTTGTTTTATTATTAAATTGAATAGGAATTAAAATGCAAAAAGGGAAAATTGCGGTTATAGATGATGAGATAAATATTTTAAAGATGATTGAATTATCATTAAGTGCGCGAGGATTTCAAGTAGAGATTTTTTCAAATCCCTTAGATGCAATAAAACGATTTAGAGAGACCTATTTTGATATTGCTTTTATTGATTTAAAAATGCAACCGATAAACGGAATTGAAGTATTAACCGAGCTTAAAAAAATATCTGCCGAAACAACAGCAATTATGATGACCGCATACAGCTCGATTGAAACTGCAGTAGAAGCTATTAAAAAAGGAGCTTACGATTATATTGCTAAGCCGTTTAATAATAAAGAATTTCAATACTTGGTGGATAGAGTATTCGATTACCATTGTATGAGTAAAGAACTTAGAGATTTAAAGTTGCAGGTTAATGAATTATACGGCAATGAAAATATTATTACCCAAAACAATAAAATGTTGGATATTATTAATATTAGTAAAGATATTGCAGATAGTGATATACCGGTATTAATAGAAGGAGAGAGCGGTACGGGTAAAGAACTGATGGCAAGGTTCATTCATCAAAACAGTAATCGTAAAGATTACCCTTTTATAGCCATAAACTGTGCCGCAATTCCCGAAAACTTATTTGAAAGCGAGTTGTTCGGTCACGCAAAAGGTGCGTTTACGGGTGCAATAAAAGATAGAGTGGGAAGATTGGAAATGGCACATAAAGGTACTATATTTTTTGACGAAGTTGCCGAATTACCAAAACCTATGCAAGTTAAATTATTAAGGTTTTTGCAAAATATGGAATTCGAAAGAATAGGGGAAAGCTTTACAAGGAAAATTCAAATTAGAGTAATTAGCGCAACTAATAGAGATATTGAAAAAGATTTAGCTTCGGGTGATTTGCGTGAAGATTTTTTCTATAGAATTAGTGCCGTTCGTTTAAAGTTACCTCCTTTGCGTGAAAGAAAAGAAGATATTCCTCTTTTGCTGATGCATCTTTTAAATAAAGGGGGAAACGATACCAACTATAACGTAAATGCAGATACTGTTAAACTGCTGATGCAATACGAATATCCCGGAAATATAAGAGAATTTGAAAATGTAATTAGAAGAGTTAAAGCTTTATCCAAAAACGGAAATATTACAACCGATTTACTTCCGTACGAAATACAAAGTTTTGAAAATAAAACCTTTAAAACAGATATTCCAAAATTAGAAGATTTGGAAAAAGAACATATCTTAAGCGTTTTAAAAATGACGACTAATCCAAAAGAGGCTGCAAAAATTTTGGGCATTTCGGAAACAACATTATGGAGGAAGAAAAAACAATACGGTATTTTGTAGAAATTTCAAATTGAAATGATATTAACTTGTTGTAAAATAATTAGTTAAGAAATCGTATTTCAAAATGAAATATAGAATTTGTAAAATTATTTCTTTATGAAATAAAAATCAAAAAAAACGAGGGTGAATTTGACTTTTAAGCCACCGGAAAAAGCAATCTACAAACTAACAAACATCAATTATCTTAATTTTTGTTTCCAAAGAAAATATGATTTAGTAATCATTTTATTTTCTTAAAAAAGTTTTATAAGTAATTTTGATGAAAAAAAAACAAATATGCTGTAATTTAGCAATGTTAAGTTATTCTAATTTAAATGTTCATTTCAAATGTTAAAAACAAAAATTTAATAAATAATTATTCTTTAATTATAACCCGAACCTTTTTTGCTATGGATTTGATAAAATAATAAATTTTATTTTATTGAATTAGAGCAACTAAATAAAAATTATAAAAAATTAAAAATAATTATATAAATCCCCTTTAAATATTATTGTACCGTAAACAACTTTTTCGTAATAGAAGTTAATTATTGTTTGTAATGATTAATCAAAGCACCTATAACTTATTAATTTATAACGAATTATAAGATGTTGTTCTCGTTTATGTAATGATATGACCGAGTGAATTTAAATGCGGCAGAAAAGGATGTAGTGGGGAATTAAAAATAGTCGTATAATATCGGATATGATGTTTATTTAAAAACATAAACTTGAATAAAACATAAAAATATGAAGCAATGTGTAAAGGTTTAAGCTAAAATAGTATTATTGGCAAACTTATATTAGTTTAATTCGGAAAATAAAAATACTTAAAATATGACCTTAAAAAACGTAGTTTAACCTTAAAGAAAAGAAAATTGAAATAAAAGTCTTTAAGATTTAAGATATAATTAGAGTAAATTAAAACTGTTTATTTAGAATAAATTAAGAAAATTCATTTAAAATTATATCATTTTTTTAGTTATATGTAAAACTTTTATGCTAAAAAAAATAGCGATAAACAGATCTGGCACACACTTTGCAATTTAGGGCGAAAAACGAAAAAATATGAATAATAATCCTTGGCACGTAATCTCATTCGGTAAAAACATACCGGAAAAAGTTAATGCGATAATTGAAATACCTAAAGGCTCAAAAACAAAATACGAACTTGAAAAAGAAAGCGGACTATTAAAAATGGATAGGGTGTTGTTTTCATCGGTGCATTATCCTGCAAATTACGGATTTATACCGCAAACATTATCAGAAGATAACGATCCTTTGGATATTTTGGTTTTATCTTCGGTTTCGGTAGTACCCATGTGTATTATAGAGGCAAAAATAATAGGATTGATGACGATGATAGACGAAGACGAAAAAGATGATAAAATAATTGCAGTAGCAAATAATGATATGTCGGTTAACTATATAAATGATGTTTTAGATTTGCCCCCTCATACAACAATTGAGCTGAAACGCTTTTTTGAAGACTACAAAAAGCTTGAGCATAAACGAGTATTTGTGGAACAGTTTTTAGGTAAAAAAGAAGCCTATAAAGTAATAAATCAAAGTATTGAAAATTATAAATCGAGCATATTAAAGACAATCAATTAATAATAAATCCATTAGGAGTAAAAGTGGAAACTAAAAAAATCAAAAATGCATTTGCTGGTTTTGCGGGTATAGCAATTCCCGTAATTATTGTAACAGGTATTTTATTGTATATTTTTGTATTAGGAAACCCGCAAAATTTTCAAGGGAATAATCCCGTGAATCACCCAAAACCGGGTAACTATTTAGGAGTAATATACAAAGGCGGTATCATTGTACCGATTTTATTATCAGTACTAATGATGGTAATAACATTTTCAATTGAAAGATTTATTACCATTACAAGAGCAAAAGGAAAAGGATCTGTTGCAAAATTTGTAATGAACGTACATACTTTATTATCAAAACAACAAATTGACGATGCAGTAGAAATGTGCGATAGCCAAAGAGGTTCGGTTGCCAATGTAATCAAATCAGGTTTAATAAAATATAAAGAGGTTATTAAATCTAACGACCTTAGTAAAGATCAAAAAATTGTAGCAATTAAACAAGAAATAGAAGAGGCAACATCATTAGAATTACCGGTATTAGAACAAAATTTAGTTGTGTTGGCTACAATTGCTCCTCTTGCAACATTATTAGGTTTGTTAGGAACAGTAACCGGTATGATTAAAGCTTTTGCAGCTTTAGCACAAGCAGGAGCACCGGATGCAGCAGCATTATCTAACGGTATTTCCGAAGCATTAATTAATACTGCATTGGGTATCGGTTCATCAGCTTTAGCAATTATCTTTTATAATTACTTTACTACAAAAATTGATAAAATTACATATAGCATAGATGAAACAGGTGTTTCAATTGTGCAGAACTTTGTAGCAAATCATAAATAATTTTATTGAGAATAATATGCCAAAAGTAAAAGTTCCGAGAAAAAGTACAAGTGTAGATATGACTGCAATGTGTGATGTTGCATTTTTGCTACTTACTTTTTTTATGTTAACAACTCAATTTAAGCCGGATAATGCTGTTATAGTGGATACTCCTTCTTCAATATCCGATATTAAATTACCGGATACGGATATTATGAATATTACTGTTACAAACGACGGCGTTGTTTATTTCGGAATAGATAATAAAAACTTTTCACGCCAAATGCTTATAGAAAGAATAGGACAAAAGTACGGTATTGAATTTACCGCAGAAGAAGTTAAAGCATTTGAATTGACATCAAGTTTCGGAATGCCGATTAGTCAATTGAAAGGGTGGTTATCTATGGATGATTTTGAACGTAAATCGTATAAACAACCCGGCATACCTGTTGATTCGACAAATAATGAATTGGGTATTTGGATAATGCAGAGCCGTTTATCAAATCCCAATTTGCGTATTGCTATTGCCGGTGACGGAAATTGTTCATATCCGGTTATTAAAAAAGTTATTAACACATTGCAAGAAAAAAACGTTAATAAATTTAACTTAATTACAGATTTAGAAGCTAACCCCAATAAAATTTAGGAGATGATAAAATGGCTGAAATGAACACCAATGAAAAATCTCACGGTAAAAAAGGGGGGAAAAAGCGCGGTAAAAAAATGTCAACAAGGGTTGACCTGACACCTATGGTTGACCTTGGATTTTTATTAGTAACATTTTTTATGTTAACTACAACCTTTAGCAAGCCGCAAACCATGGAAATTAATATGCCGGTAAAGCCTAAAGGAACAGAAGTAGTTGAAGATAACCAAAATGCCGTAAAAGCTTCTAAAGCTTTAACTATTTTATTGGGAGAGGATAATAAAATATTTTATTATTCAGGAGTACCGAGCAAAGATATTACCCCCGATTTAACTGATTATTCTGCTGAAGGGATACGAAAAGTTTTATTGGAAAAAAACAAAGAGGTAAACGGCTTAGTTGTTTTAATTAAACCAACCGATAGCTCATCTTATAAAAATGTGGTGGATATTTTGGATGAAATGAATATCACTAATATAAAAAGATATGCATTAGTAGATGTTGCACCGATTGATTTAGATTTAATTAAAAACCTATAAACTAAAAACAAGTAATGATATGCAAAATAATAAAGTAGATATTTTGGAGTTGATGTTTGCGTATAAAAACAAAGAGTACGGTGCTTACCAACTGCGTAAAACTTATAAGTTTTATATGTCGTTGGCAATGTGGCTTGCAATATTATTGTTTGTTACGGGTACAAGTGCTCCAATAATTATAAGTAAACTGAAACCCAAGGATGAAGTTAAACTTGATAGAAAAAAAGTAATACAAATAACGGAGTTAGCCGAACCGCCGTCAATCGGTGAAAAAAAGGAAGTTCAAAGTGTTGAAGCTCCTCCTCCGTTAAAATCAACTATCAAGTTTTTGCCACCGGTTGTTAAGCCGGACGAAGAAGTTACGGAAGAATATATTCCTACAGTGGACGAACTTCAAAAAGTTGATCCCGGAGCAAAAACTCAAGAGGGACAAGAAGGCGGTGTTGATTATAGCTTAATTGAAGTTGAAGAAACAAAAGAAGAAGAGATTGTTGAAGATAAAAAAGAAGAAGCATATACTTACGTTGAAGAAATGCCGAGCTTTCCGGGAGGAAATGACGAAGTAATGAAATTTATTGTTTCAAATATTGCTTATCCCGAAATTGCAAAACGTGCCGGTGTTAGCGGAAGAGTAATGGTTCAGTATGTTGTAGAAAAAACAGGTGAAATTACAAATGTTTCGGTACTAAAAGGTATTGGCGCAGGTTGTGACGAAGAAGCTGTTAGAGTAGTAAAAATGATGCCTAATTGGAAACCGGGTAAGCAAAACGGTAAGCCTGTTAGGGTTAAAATGGTTGTTCCAATATTATTTAGGTTACAATAAGTGAATTCCAAATTAAGTTTTAACTTAAAGTTTATTATTGGATTGGTAATGTTCGTTATATATATAACTGTAGGAGGATTAATTTTATTTTCGGATATTTTGGTTAAAATTAATTCCTCCGCAGTTAAATATTCTTTCGGTAGCGCAATTATTGGTTACGGATTTTTTAGACTATACAGAGCTATAAAGGACAATAAAAAGGAAATTTTAGATGAAGACGAAAATATTAATTAGCTTAACGTTTGTATTAATTCTTTCTGCGTGCAAAAACAAACCGGAAGAAGTTTTAGATACTCCGACTTCAGGTAAAATTACTATAAGTATTGACGAAACATTTATGCCGATAATGAAATCGGAAATTAATACTTTTGAAAGTATATATACCAATGCAAAAATAAACGTAAAATATGTACCTCAAAACAAAGCAATTAAAGATTTATTAAGCGATAGCAGCAGGTTAGTTATTGTTTCGCGCAAGCTGACTAATGATGAACTTAAGTATTTTGAAGGATTAGAAATAATTCCGGTTCAAACAAAAATTTGTTATGATGGATTAGCTCTAATTACTAACAAAGAAAATGCCGATACAAATTTAACATTTGAACAAGTAAAAGATATTTTTGAAGGCAAAATTGTTGGCTGGAAAGAAATTAATAATAAATCTGCTTTAAATAAAATTGTGGTTGTTTTTGATAATGCAATTTCTGGTACTTATGATTATATAACCAAGCGATTTGCCGATGCAAACAGCAAACTGTTTTATTCGATGAAAGATAACAAAGACGTTATTGAATATGTTTCTAAGAATAAGAATGCATTAGGTGTTATAGGGGTTAATTGGATTAGTGATTTTGATGATAAAAACACTCAGAAATTTTTTAAATCTGTTAATGTGGTGGGAATAAAATCTGATATGCCGAATACAGACCCAAATATGTATTACAAACCGTACCAAGCATATATAGCGTTAAAATCATATCCGTTATTTCGCGAAATTTATATAATTAGTAGAGAAGCAAGGGCAGGATTGGGAACAGGCTTAGCTGCTTTTATTGCGGGAGAAAAAGGACAGCGAATGTTTTTAAAGGCAGGCTTAGTGCCAGCAACAATGCCGATTAGGTTAATTGAAACTTATAATGAGAAATTATAAACAAGAGAGAGATATGAGTATTAAAAAGTTTTTAATTAAGGGTAACTTGATTTTTGTGCTTTCGCTTTTAATAAGCGGAGCCGTTAGTGGTCAATCACTTAATGAGGGAAAAAAATTATTTGAAAATCATAAATACGCAGAAGCTGAAAAGATGTTTTTAAGTCTATGCGAAAAAGAAAACAAACCGGTAAATTTTTTTGAGACAGGAAAAATTCTATTAATTTTGAATAAAATTGATGAAGCGAAAAGCTACTTTTCAAAAGCCGCTAATGCAGATAAAGAAAATTTATTGTATCAGGCTGGCGAAGGCTTTATTGCGCTAAAGGCTAAGGATACTGCAAAAGCAAATGCGGTATTTAATAAAATAGTTGAAAATGATGAATACGATACTCCTGCTATTTATTTAGAGATAGCAGATATGTATAATAAACTTTCGATAACAGATAATAAGTTTGCCGTAAATTTATTACTTAACTATAAAAATTCAAAAAAATATAAAAAATCCGCCGAGTTTTTTTTAATTATGGGTTATCTTAATTCAAACGGATCTAATGCATCGTTGGCAATTGAAAATTTTAACAATGCAATTTATTTTGACGATGAATTAGTTGAACCCTATTTAGCTATTGCAAAAATATATCAAAAAATTAAAAACTACACCGATGCCGAAAGTAATTTAAATACGGCATTAAATTTAGATACTACTTTTGCGCCCACCTATTTAGAATATTCGGAATTTTATTCTAACACAAAACAATACGAAAAAGCCGTTACCAGTTATAAAAAATATATGGATCTTTCGGAAGTTACCGAAAACAAAAAAGCAGAATATGCAACCTTGTTGTTTTTGGCTAAAATGTATCAAGAGTCAATAAATGAAATAAAAGACATAATAAATACAAAATATTTTGATAAACAGTTAAGTCATATATTAGCATATAACTACTTTTTTGTAAACGATTATAACGAAGGTGTAAAAGCGTTTGAAAAATATTTTAAGACAATACCGGAAAATGAAATTACTGCAACCGATTATGAGTATTACGGTAAATTGAATATGGGTATAAATATTGATTCGACCGCATTACAAAGTCTAAATAAGGCAGTTACTATGGACTCTTCAAAAACGATTTTATACGGAGATATAGCTGCTTTATATTTTAAAATGAAAAAATGGGATGATGCAGCAAATAATTATAAATTAAAAATAGCTGCCACCGGTAAATTATCACTTAAAGAATATTTTGATTTAGGCAGATGTTATATGATTAAAAAAGATTATAACAATGCAGATTCAACATATGCAAAAGTGATTGAAATTAAACCGGATTTTCCTCTCGGATATTTAATGAGTGCCCGAGCAAAATCAAGCATTGATACTACAAGCGAGCTCGGTTTGGCTAAAGCAAATTACGAAAAATTTATTGAACTTGCCGAAAAATCCTCTACCCCGGAAAAATACAAAGCAGATTTAATAGAAGCGTATTCTTATCTCGGATACTTTTACTACTTAAAGAAAGAAGACCCGGCATACTCGGCTAATTGGCAGGAATTGTTTAAGCAAAATTGGAATAAAGTTCTTGTTTTGGATCCTAATAACGTGCAAGCTAAAGAGGCATTAAAAACAGTAAAATAATTGGATGCCCGGAATGAAAAAAACGAATAACCTCCGGAAAGTTTATTCTCTAATTGATTCAAACCGGGCAATCCTAAAAGAAAGTAAAATTATTTGGATACCCGGAATGAAAAAAAACGAATAACCTCCGGAAAGCTTATTCTCTAATTAATTCAAACCGGGTACTCCTAATTAATAGGACTTTAAAAATAAATAAAATTTTTGAAATATACAAAAGTGCCAAGATGGAAACCCTAATAAAATTAGCTTACTTAATCTTTATATCGGCAATAATTTCTTTTTTTGTCGCATTGTTAATTAAAGGGATTATGTGGGTAATTAAATTAATTAATATCTCGAAAGAAAGAGCAAAGGAAGGTCATTACTTTTCCAGTCAAAATGTGGAAAAAATTCAACAAGAAGCAGGAAATACCGATAAAGAGTTAGAAATACAGGCGGTTATCGGTTTAGCTATTAGCATGTATTTGGAAGAGCACGAAAATATAGAAAACTTTAGACTTACAATTAATAAGATTATTAAGCCGTACTCTCCTTGGAGTTCAAAAATATACGGCTTAAGAAAATATCCGAGAATAGGTTGAGAAGATTATGAATTTACATGATGTTTTAGATCTATTTCAAGGGGTATCTACATTATTTAGTGCCGATATTGCTATTGTTATTACTCGATTGTTATTGATTGGGTTAGGAGGCTTACTTGTTTATTTGGGTAAAAAAGAAATATTAGAACCGTTATTGATGATACCAATGGGAATTGGAATGGCTGCGGTAAACTCGGGTGTATTAATTATGCCAAACGGAGCGCATAGCAACCTATTTGTAGATCCTTTGTTAACCGATACCAATTCGCTAATGAATGTTATGCAGATTGATTTTTTGCAGCCAATTTATACTTTAATGTTTAGTAACGGGTTAATTGCGTGTTTTGTTTTTATGGGAATAGGTGTTTTATTAGATGTCGGGTATATACTTGCACGTCCTTTTTTAAGTATGTTTTTAGCTTTATTTGCAGAATTGGGTACTTTTTTAACAATTCCGATTGCCATGGCATTTGGATTAAATCCAAAAGAAGCTGCCTCAATAGCAATGGTGGGAGGTGCAGACGGACCAATGGTGTTGTTTACCTCGCTAAGTTTGGCAAAAGATTTATTTGTTCCGATAACCGTTGTTGCATATTTGTATTTGGGACTAACTTACGGAGGATACCCTTATCTTATAAAACTGCTTGTACCGGAAAGAATTAGAAAAATTGATACAGTAGTAAAAGTTAAAGAAAAAAGTATTTCTTCAAATCAAAAATTGGCGTTTGCTGTTGTTGCTTGTATTATTCTTTGCTTATTGTTTCCTGTTGCAGCACCTTTGTTTTTCTCGTTATTTATTGGCGTAGCGGTAAGAGAAAGCGGATTAAAGCATCTAATTGATTTTATAAAAGGACCATTGTTGTACGGTTCGACATTTTTATTGGGTATTTTGTTGGGTGTATTGTGTGATGCCCGTTTGTTGTTAAATCCAAAAATATTTTTGTTGTTAATTTTGGGGATTATAGCATTGTTGTTATCCGGAATAGGCGGATTGATAGGCGGTTATATTATGTACTTTATAACAAAAGGTAAATTTAATCCTGTTATCGGAATAGCAGGTGTAAGCTGCGTTCCTACTACAGTAAAAGTAGCACAAAAATCAATAAAAGAAGTTAACCCAAATACTAATGTGTTGGCTATTGCAATTGGAGCAAATATATCCGGAGTAATAACAACAGCTATTATTACAGGTGTATATATTAGACTTATTCCTATATTATTCGGAAAATAAAGTTTTATCTTAACCTCAATCCCTCAGAACCCGCAAAAGCAACTCCCTCCGCTTAAGCGGGTTTCTTTTTTATTTACAATTGTGTTTTTTATTAATATAATTTTTTTTAATTTTATATTTTACTTATCATTTTAAGTGTAATAAACTATTGAGGATTTATGTTTAAAAAGAATTTTTTATCGGTACTTTTATTTTTTGTTCTTTTATCGGTTACTGCGGCACAAACAATAAAGCATGCAATTACAGTTGATGATTTATGGACTATGAAGCGGATCGGTACGGTTGCAATAGCTCCTAACGGTAAGTTTTTAGCTTTTGAAGTTACTAATTACAATATGGAAACTAACAAAGGGAATACCGATATTTATATATGTGACTCGACCGGCAACGGATTGACGAGGTTAAATACGGAGCATACCGCAAAAAGCGAACCGGTTTTTTTACCTATTAGTAACAGAATAAGTTATGTTGCCGATGATCAGTTATGGGTGTGTGATTTAGACGGTAAAAATTTACAAAAAGTAACTGATTTATACTCAGGTGTTTCGGGTGCTGTTTGGTCCTTTGACGAAAGGAAAGTTATATTTGTTTCTTCGGTTTATCCTGATTGTGAAACTCAAGAAAGTATTAAAGAAAGAGACGAAAAAGAAGCATCAAGTTTAGTAAAAGCTAAAATGTTTAACGAATTAATGTACAGACATTGGAATGCTTGGCGCGGTGAAAAAAGAAGTCACTTGTTTTTATATAACTTAGAAACAAAAAAATACTCGGATTTAACTCCAAAATCAACTTTTGATGTGCCTCCTATTGCATTGGGGGGAGATAAAGATTATTCAATTTCACCGGACGGAAAAGAAGTTGTTTTTACAATGAATAAAGACGACATGCTTTCTATAAGTACAAATAATGATATTTTTATAGTAAAATTGGATGATAAAGAATTTAAACATCATAAAATATCGATTAGTAAAGGAAACGATAATCAACCGGTTTATTCTCCTGACGGAAAATATATCGCTTTTAGAAGTATGGCGCGTGCCGGTTTTGAAGCAGATAAACAAGATTTAATACTTTATGACGTAAAAGGGAATAAACTAATTAATGTTACTTCTAAGCTTGATGAATCAATAGGTGAAATGTTCTGGTCAAATGATTCCAGATATATTTATTATACTGCAGATAAACAAGTTAATAAAAACATATATAGATTTGATACGGAATATAACAAGCACGAAACGGTTTTAGAAGGAAAGATAAACGCAAATATTTTGGTTAGTACATCCGGCTTGAATTTATATTTTAAACAAATGAAAAGCACGTTACCTTACGAAATATTTAATTTAAATATAGCGGATAAAAAAGTTAAACAAATCACTTACTTAAACCAAGATATTCTAAAGAATATAGAATGGAATGAGATAGAAACATTTTGGAGTAAAGGAGCAGACGGAGCAGACGTTCAATCAATTTTGGTAAAACCGCCGTTTTTTAATGCCGACAATAAGTATCCTATGATTTTTTTAATACATGGCGGACCCCAAGGAGCGTGGGTAGATGATTTTCACTATAGATGGAATTTGCAACTTTTTGCATCTAAAGGATATGTTGTTGTAGCTGTTAACCCACGTGGCAGTACGGGTTACGGTCAAAAGTTTTGTGATGAAATTAGCGGCGATTGGGGCGGCAAACCATATACCGACCTTATGAACGCTTACGATTATGCAATTAACAACTATAAATTTATTGATAAAAATAATACTTATGCTGCCGGCGGATCTTATGGCGGTTATATGGTAAATTGGTTGGAAGGGCACGAAACTCGTTTTAATGCGGTTGTATCGCATGCCGGCGTGTTTAATTTAGAAAGCATGTACGGAACAACGGAAGAATTGTGGTTTCCTGAATGGGAATATAAAGGAACACCATGGACAAATAGGGATATGTATGTAAAATGGTCTCCTCATCAATATGCAAAAAACTTTAAAACGCCTATGTTGGTTATTCACGGTGCATACGATTTTAGAGTTCCGGAAGGGCAAGCTTTTGAATTATTTACTACATTACAACGAATGGGAATAAAAAGTAAATTCTTATATTTCCCTGACGAGACACATTTTGTTTCTAAACCGCAAAATGCTAAATTATGGTGGAATTCTATTTTCGATTGGTTTGAAAATAATAAGAGGTAAAAATGCAATATCAAGAATTTGACGACCTTCGTGAACAAATGGAGGATGAAGAACAAGTTTATAAGGGGATGGAAAAAGTTGACGAAGGCTTATGGCATAAAATTGAAAAAGTAGGCAGCAAAATATCTTTTGTTAAAGATGTTAAAGCTTTATTCCAATATATGAAAGACCCTTACGTGCAATGGTATCGTAAATCTATTGTTGTTGCTGCTTTGTTGTATTTTATTTTGCCGATTGATACAATTCCCGATATTGCTCCGTTAATTGGGTATTTGGATGATTTAGGGGTAATTATGGCAGTAGTTAAATATTTAGGCAGTGAATTAATTCCTTATTACGATTAATAATGATTTACCCTTAACGGGGTTAACTAAGCAGGAGAGGATTTATGTGCTCTTAAAAACCGAAAGTCCTCTTTTTTGTTTTAAACCTATATTAATGCTTAAAACGGAAGACATAGAAGAGGTGTAAGTTTTATATTACAATGAGGGATTAACATACTAAAGTTTTATATGTATGTTAATCCCCCAAAAATATTTGAATCTATTTAACCATTACCATTTTTTTGTTGATAATTTTATTGTTAAATTGTAGTGAATAAATATATATACCGCTTGCCAAATTATGGGCGTTAAACTGAACTTTATAATTTCCCTTTAGCTTAAAATCGTCAACCAAAGTTGTAACTCTTTCACCAAGGATATTATAAACCGATAATTTAACTTTACCTTCAACTGGAATAGTGAAACTGATTGTTGTAGAAGGGTTAAATGGGTTAGGGTAGTTTTGTTCAAGCTCAAATTTATCCGGAGAAATTTTATCGCTTAATACCGAAGTAACAAATAAATTTTTGTTTGACGTAAAAGTAAATTTGTCCCCGGTTTTTATAGGACGTGTTGTAAGTATTGCTTGTGTATCTCCTAAGTTTGGATAAATTATATTGCCAACCGGTTTTGTGGTTTTTATTTGAGCATGAAAATTTGGAAAGCTTGTTTGGTATTGAACGGGAGTTAATAAAATAATTGATTCGCCCGGGTCCCAACGTTTGTTTTTAGTTGCTGCAGGTTCTGATATGTAGATTCTCATTTTTTCATTATTCGTAACATCGTTAACTATAAAAGGCAGCAATATATCTTTTGTGCCGGATGAACCGTATGCCGTATCTAATGGGAATGCATAAGCACCGTTAGCTAAAGTATCTGTTTTTCCCCAATTTAAAATACAATCAATAGGTGCTAATTTAACGTTACCGGACGCAGCTAAAACTTGGAAAATAACATTAGTACCGCTTGTGTTGGTGAATACTGAATTATCCAAATCTAATGCAAAATCAAATTCCGGAATAAACTGAACGGCTATACCTTCAAAAGTCGGAGTTAAGTAAAATACTCCTTCACCTCCTTCAATCGGGTAGTTTTGAACTACAGGCGTATTTGTCGTAGTATTTAAAATATCTGCTTTTACTTTTTTTGTGCCTGTTTCGGTAAAAGTGATTTCGTAATTATTGTTTGTAACTTGGGTGGAATCTATTACATGTACTAAAATTTTACTTGTGTTAGCTCCGTTTATAAGGTTATATGATGTCGGTTGGATAATTGCTTGAGGAAATGTAGGCGTAAATTTGCGTGCAACAATTTCATAACATTTGCCGGAAATTCCCCAACTGCTATATGCAACTAATATAGTATTATCGGCTTTAGGAATAAATACGGGCTCCCATTGGTAACTTGTAGTGTACTGATTAACAATGCACTCAAAACTTAGTTTGCTTAAATTACTATCAAATATTGAAGAAAAAACACCTTCGCGGTCACCGTCTTGCAACCAAGAAGACCAAACGACTGCAATATTTCCGTTGTCAAGTAGCCCGATTTTAGGTAACCATTGATAATTAACAATAGTTTTATTTACAAGAATTTCTCCGCCGATTTTTTCACCTGCAGAATTAAATTTTTGCATGTAAATGCCGCCGTCATAACCGTCTTGTTTCCAACTGCACCAAACTGCTATAAAGCTGTTATCCGGATAAACGGCTAAATCGCCAAACCATTGGTAGTCGTTGGTATAAGTGTTTAATCCAAATTCATCTTTAATAACTTGTCCGGAAGCCGAGTAAATTTTACCGTAAATTCCGTATCCGGAAGGGGTTGCCGAATCTTGATTCCATGATTCCCAAACTATTATAAAGTTGCAGTTTTCAAATTTTTTAATTACCGGTCTTTGCTGACTATTTATAGTAGTTGAATTTACTAAAAATTCGTTGCCGATTTTATTTCCGTTGTTATCAAACATTTGGGCATATACGCCTTTATTGCTTCCGTCTTGGTACCAGCTATCCCAAGTTATTACAAAACTTCCGTTGTTATCTATTGCAACATCCGGATTTGTTTGTGTTCCCGTAGTAAAAGTATTAACCAAAAAATCGTTTCCTACAGGTTGATTGTTTTTGTATATTCTCGCCCGGATATCATAAATAGAATTAAAATCAGTATAAGAAGCCCAAACTACAATATACATTCCCGTATCGTTCATGGCAACGGCGGGTCTTTCCTGATTAAAATCAGTAGTCGTATTAACTAATTCTTCAACTCCTATCATCTCGTCATTATTATTAAATCTTTGTATGGCAATTTCATCTTGTGAAGCCTTTGAAATTTTGTTTAACGTAGTCCATACTACAACATAATTACCGTTTCCGTCTTTAGCAATTTGAGGATCACGTTGTGTCGTATCTTGATATGTGTTAACGATATATTCGTTTTGTGCGTTAATAATAATGCTAAAAAGCAATAACATAAAAATATATAAAATCTTTTTCATAAGTCACCTATTTCATTTGAAAATCTAATAACGGATATCCTGAAGCTCCCGGAATTTCGTAATGCCACCATTCGGAATCATATATGGTAAAACCTGCAACATTAGACATTACGGATCGTAAAAGCTGCCTATTAGCCAAAATCGTAGGCGATAGATTATTGTAAGTTTGGGCTGCTTTTTCGCTAAAATCGTCAAAAGGAGTAGGCATTAAAAGTTCTTCATCTGTAGCCAAATCAACTAAAGTTAAGTCAATAGCTCCGCCTCTATTATGTTTACTTCCGCTGGTAGGGTCTGCAACATAAACCGGATTTGGATAAACTGCAAATAAAAGATATTGAACCGCACGAGGTCTGTATCCGTCCCATATTTTTATTCCTATACCTTGCGGATAACTAATGCCGTTGTGAGTTCGAATTTTTCGCAAACTATCTTGAGCAATTTTTAACATGTTAGCGGCTTTAAGTAAAACTAAGCACTCGTTTGCAGTGTACATTTTAGGAAGCGGAACATCACCGTTTGGTAAATTTCTAAACTTGTGATCTGCAGAACTGTACCTTAAGTCAATTACAATATCGGGAATAAGTTCTTTTGGATTAACCATTTCATCCAAAGCCCCCTGACCTTTTATAATGCTTGCAGTAATAAAAAACAACAATAATAGCCTTTTCATCATATATCCTCTCATAGTTAATTAATTCATTTTATTTAAATTTAATTCTTCCGTCAATAGCAAAAATTTTATCATCATTAGTTACAACAAGCGGATTAATGTCAAATTCTTCAATCCCTTCGTTTTCCGTAATCATTACTGCGCAATTATAAATAATATTAACTATTTCTTCAATATTAACCCCTGTTTCTCCCCGCAAACCTTTTAACATTTTACCGGCTTTGGTTTCGTTTAACATGCATTCAATATCATAACGGCATAAATAAGCCGATTTAATGCTTGTATCGGCAAATAATTCAACATATTTACCCCCTAACCCAAATGAAATAGTCGGCCCAAAACTTAAATCGCGTGTACCGCCAATCAATAACTCGAATTTTGGAGTTATATATGGTTGAATTAAAAACTTTTCAACTTTTAATCCTTTTAATGCGAAATTTTTAATAATCGTTCGGCATGCAGAAATAAATTCAGTAAACGATTTAATATTAAGAATAACTCCTCCTAAATCCGATTTATGAGTTGCAGATTTATTAATTCCTTTTACTACAATTGGAAATTTTAGGTGCTTATATTCTCTAAAATCGGCCGCATTTATTAACATTTCTTCAATTAACGGTATTTTATAATGCTTAAATATCGATTGAATAGATTCGGAAGTTATATATCCGTCTCTAAAATTAAATACATTTTTACTTCTATTAATAAATAATGCATTACGTTGGTTATTAATAGAATTAATGCTTGTGTTGTTTGTAAAACTAAGCATATTGGCAATAACAACACTCGGGTCTTCTGCATTTTTAAATAGAGGTTTTGTATTGTTTTCGTTTAGTTTGTAATTTGCCCAAAATTCCGGCAACGGAAATACAACTTGAAATATTGGCTTTTGCGAATTAGTAATACCGTTTATTGCTTCTATTACAGGCAAAGGTTGTACCATAACCGGTTCAACAAAAATCGAAATAATAGCATCAACATTTGGGTCGTTTGCAACAATTTTGTTTACTGTTTTATATGTATCGGCGTTTCCGCCGGGTAATAAATCAATCGGGTTATTTACACTCCCTTCGGTATGAACAATTTCTCTTAATTTTATTTTAGTTTCTTCGGTAAGTTCAGCAATGGTTAATCCGTTAGGTTCAAGCCTGTCAACTGCTAAAATTGCCGGTCCTCCCGCATTTGTAATAACCGCAACTTTATTCCCTTTTGGTATCGGGAAATTCTCAAATCCTTTGGCGGTATTAAATAAATCATTTATCGTCTCAACTCGTATAATTCCAAACTGCCGTAGAATAGCATCAACAACTTTATCGGAGCTGCTTAATGCGCCTGTATGAGAAGATGCTGCCTTAATACCGCCGCCTGTT